>JAVROZ010000117.1:0-3443 GCA_032162485.1 Mycobacterium sp. | reverse complement strand
CCGACCTACTCACCCCATAGCGTTGCTGCAGAGCCGCTTCCGAGCCCAGCGACTCGCCCACCGCCCACCCACGGCGAACGATGTCCGCCTCGATACAGCGAGCGATCTTCGCCGCTCGCTTATCCGCACGGACGGTGCCTGCTTCGGTCGTCATTACCGGCTCAGCATGTGAGCAGCATGCAGCCCGCGACGGGACCACCGCCGACGGAAACCACGCCGACCTCCGGACGCTGCGATACCTGCCGCTCCCCTGCTTCGCCGCGTAACTGCAAGCACCCTTCGTGCAACGCCCAGTAGCCATGCATGCGCCCAGCCGAAAGCTGGCCGCCGTAGGTGTTCAGCGGCAGCCGACCGTCGCGGGCGATGCGTCCGCCGCCCTCTACGAACGGGCCGCCCTCACCGTCACCGCAAATCCCGAGGGCTTCCAACCAGGCGAGAGTGAGATAGGTGAAACCGTCGTACAACTCGGCGACGCCGAGGTCTGCGGGCGTAAGCTCCGTCCGCGACCACATCTGGGCCGTCGCATCCGACATCGCCATCTTGGGGTAGTCGTCGCGGTGGAACCAGCCGCCGGCACCGTCGGAGCCGCCGATCGCCTCGACCGCCACGGCGCGGTGCGGGCAGTCGCCGGCGTAGTCCGCGTGAGAAACCACGACCGCAATCGAGCCGTCGATAGGCACGTCGCAATCCAGCAGTCCGAACGGCGTCGAGACTGGCCGGGCACCCAGGTAGTCAGCCATGGTCATCGGATCGCGATATACCGCAAGGGGATTCAAGGCCGCGTTTCGCCGGCCGTTCAGGGCGATCCAGCCCAGTTGCTCCTTGGTGGTTCCGTACAGTTCCATGTGACGACGACAGTTCAGCGCCAGCCAGTTGGCCGCCGAGTAGGCCTGGGCAGCAACCAGATCGTTGATGTCGTCCATCGCGCCGACCACCGGACGCTCACCTTCGGGCGCGTCAAACATCCGCGCGAGCGGCGGGGCGGGCGCATTCTTGTCGTCCTGGTTCACCGGGACGGTGCCGCCCAGCATTTGAATGGTCCGGTAGACCACCACGTGGCGGGCACGTCGCTCGGCGACCGCGCGGCAGGCCGACATCACCGGACTCAGCAGGCCGCCGGTGCCGAATCCGCTGCCGCAGTCAGCGGCTTCGATCTTCAGCTCAGTGGTGACCTCGGCGGCCGGTGTATCGCCCAGCGTCGCAATGCCGTCGATGTCTTCGGCGGTCAGGCCCGCATCTTCGATGGCGGCACGCACCGCCTCCATCGTCAGGTCTCGCCCCGGGATTCCGGTACGACGACCGATACGCGAAATGCCGAGGCCGGACACGATCGCGTCTTTCTCGAAGTACTTCATCTGCACCGTCCGTAGGGTCAATGCGCCAACCAATGCCGGAGCAATTGAGTGTACTGTATTGGTCGTGTCAGCTGACTCGACCTCGCCGCTGCTCATCGAACACTGCGATGAATGCGCACAGTGGGTCCATCCGGCGGCCGGCGAATGCCGCGAGTGCGGCGGCCCACTGCAGGCAAAACCGGTGTCCGGTCATGGGACGGTGTTCACCTTCACGGTCAACCACCACCCGTATAACCCGGAGCTCGCGACACCCTATGTGATCGCGTTGGTGGAACTCACCGAACAGAGCGGATTGCGTGTTGCCGCCAATATCGTTGACTGCGAACCGGATTCGGTGGCATGCGGAATGCCCGTCGCCATCCGACCCGAAAAGGGCGCCAGCGGCGCACCGCTGTTCGCCCCGGCCTGAGCAAGTTGCAAGGAGCTCAGTTGATCAGCGGATCGCGCGGCATGCCGAGGATCCGCTCGGCGATCTGATTGCGGGTCACCTCCGACGTGCCACCCGCGATCGCCATGCCACGGGCACCCATGACCATCCGCCCGGCTAGCGAGCCAGCCCCGTCCAGTAGCGCCACCTCAGGCCCGGCCAGTGCCGTGGAGATGGCGGCACCCTCGATCATGTGGTCGGCCAGCTTCAGTTTGGTGACGTTGCCTTCTGGCCCCGGGCCGGCTCCTTCGACGCTGCGGGCGGCGCGGCGCAGGTTCAATAACCGCAGAGAGTTCTCCTCGGCCAGGTAGTAACCCACTCGAATCACCGCGCCGGCCAAGCGATCCGAGCGCTGGGCTGCCTTGACCAGTTCCGCCGCCAGCCCCTCGTAGAACGAGCCACTGCCACCGATGCTGACCCGCTCGTTGCCCAGCGTTGCACGCGCGACAGTCCATCCCGAGTTGGGTGCCCCGACGACGTCCTCGTCCGGCACGAAAAGGTCGTTGAAGAACACCTCGTTGAATTCCGCGCCGCCGGTCATCTGCCGCAGCGGGCGCACCTCGACTTCGGGAGCGTTCATGTCCACGATGACGGTGGTGATGCCGGCGTGCTTGGGCACTTCAGTGTCGGTACGCACCGTGGCCAGGCCACGCGCGCAATACTGCGCGCCACTGGTCCACACCTTCTGCCCGTTGATCTTCCAACCGCCGTCCACCCGGGTGGCCCGGGTCTTGACCGAAGCCGCATCCGAGCCCGCCTCGGGTTCGGAGAACAGCTGGCACCAGATTTCATCCTTGCGTAACGCCTTCTCTACGAATCTTTCAATTTGCCAAGGTGTTCCATGCTGAATGAGGGTCAGGATGACCCATCCGGTAATCCCGTAGTCGGGGCGCTTGATGCCCGCTGCGCGGAATTCCTCTTCGGTGACCAACTGCTCCACCGCGTCGGCGGCCCGGCCCCATGGTTTGGGCCAGTGCGGCATCACGTAGCCGGTCTCGATCAGCTTTTCGCGCTGTGCCTTCTTCTCCAGCGCCGCGAGTTCGGCGGCATCGGCACGAATCTGGGTGCGTAACTGCTCGGCCTCAGGCGGCAGGTCCAAGCTGTTCTCCCGGACGACGCCTGCAGCGGTCAGCTCGAACACGTCGCGGGCCGGCTCGTCGCCGCCCAGCAGCGCCGAGCTCACCAGCGCGCGACGCAGATGCAGATGCGCGTCGTGCTCCCAGGTGAACCCGATTCCACCGTGCACCTGGATGTTGAGTTCGGCATTGCGCGCGTATGCGGGGAAAGCCAGCGCCGCGGCGACGGCAGCGACAAGCCGGAACTGCTCCTCATCCTCGGCTTCGGCACGGGCAGCGTCCCATACCGCGGCGAGCGCGGATTCGGCGGCCACCAACATGTTTGCGCAATGATGTTTGACGGCTTGGAAAGTGGCGATCGTCCGGCCGAATTGCTTGCGCACCTTGGCATAGTCGACTGCGGACTCCACACACTCGGTGGCCCCGCCAACGGCCTCGGCGGCCAGCAGCGTCCGGGCGCGGGCCACGGCCGATGCGCGCGCACTCGGCAAGATGTCGTCGTCGGTGACCGTCACGTTCTGCAGGCGAACGCGCCCGGACCGTCGAGTCGGATCGAAGTTTTCCGGTATCTCGACCGAGACGCCC
>JAVROZ010000116.1:0-13615 GCA_032162485.1 Mycobacterium sp. | reverse complement strand
AGAAGTCGCTGAATTTTGGTGTGCGAGAGCCACTTCAGCGTCGGCGATGGCCTTGGCTGCGTCGCCCTCGGCGCTACCCGACGGGGCCGGAGCTTGCGGCGGCGGGCTGAACAGATCCGAGTGTTGTTGGCGAATCTTGGCCACGATCGCCTCGACTTGTGGCAGAGGAGTCACGGGCGCCAGCGCGGCAGTCACCTCATAGGGCGTCAACCCCGTCATCCATGCGTGCGGGTCACCGGTGCGCTCCTGGATGCGCCGCATCGTGTCGACGAGGTCCTGATATGTCGACATTTAGGCGATCAGTCTGGCGCGCTGCGGCGGGCGATGTCGCGACCCCTCCATGCCGCGGGACAGTACCCAGGTGCGGTTCCGCCGACAATTCACCTGGGCGGGTGACTAGGCCGACATAACGGTCGCTTCGTCTGGTCAGCAGCAGTACTGATTCCGCAGGCTCTGCAGCACAACGCTTTTCGCGCGACTAAGCTCCCGCGCCTCCGCGACGACAACGGCGATCGCGCGCTGTTTGGCCGCGAGAAATCGTTGGAATTCACGCGCTCCCAGTGCGGTATCGCCTACGAGTTCGGATTGCTGTGCGCGCTCGACTTCCGCGCCGATCACGTCGAGTCGTCCCACACTGTGCCGCATTGCCTCGTGCGCGCTGGCAACAACCTGCGACAGCACCCGGTCAGCGTCGGCGATTGCGCTGTGCTTGCTGGCCAGTGCCGCCCGCCGTTGCCGCAGCGCACCTATCGAAGATCCGGTTTCGTGCGACATGAGTTCAACCTTCTCTCACAGGGGTCGCCGAATCTGCACGTTGCCACCCAACCGGCTGATCCGGACCGATGCTCCCGAGTAGGGAGCTTCGACCACCAGGTTGTTGCCTAGCGCCATCTGAACATGGCCGGCGTGCGGAAAGACGAGGTCGCCGGGCCGTATCAGCGAGCGCGGCACGGGAACTCCGTTGTTGATCTGATCATAAGTGGTGCGGTCGAGGTGCACACCGGCTTGCGCATAGGCCCATTGCACCAATCCGGAGCAGTCGAACTGATTGGGTCCGGTCGCTCCCCAGACATACGGACTGCCCAGCCGCGAGAGCGCGGCCCGTACCGCGAGCCCGGCGCGCCCGTGTGCCGACGGCAACCCGACGCGATGGCGCGACATTTGGTAGCGCAAGGCACGCAGCGCCGCAAGGTGTCGCCGTGCCCGACCTCGGGCCGATACGACGTGCGCCCGCTGAGCGCGCAACCGCGCCACCCGCCGGCGCACTGCCTCGCGCTGCGCCAGCGGCGTCGCCGCCGACATCGCGGCGTCGGCGCGGGCCGCGTCCAGAACCCGCCCAGTGAGTTCTCGTGCGCTGGCACGATCCCGGTGCGCGGCAGCGATGACCCTCGCCAGCGCCGAATCCGTGCTCCCGGCCGACGCCAGGACCGCACGGCTGCGGCTCGCGCTGCGCTGGTAATGGTCTTGTCCCGCATCGATATTCAGCTCGACAGCCCGCTGCAATAGGTCTCTGTAGTGGCCGGAGCGTGGATCCGGCGACCAGGGTGGGCTGCTGCCGGTGAACAGCTGATGTGCGCGGCCTAACGCCTCTAGATCATGCTGACTCACCGGTCTTTCTCGCTGTCCTGTCCTGCCCGGCCGTCTTCCGTCGCTTCGGCACCTTGCAGCGAATCGGTGAAAGCGCGCACCCGGGGGAGCGCGTCTGGCGGGATGACGCCCCGGTTGCGGATGTCCCACACCTGTTCGCTGCCCACACCGATCAGTGCCGCGACAACCGCGTCCGGGAGCGCCGACTGCGCACACGCTCGGTCGAACCGAGCGCTCAAGCTGGTCGGCATCCGCTTCAACAGAGAGCTGCGCGTCGCCTCGAGCGCCTGTAGATGCTGCATGAGTCGGCCCGCCGAATCGGCCCCGGCGTTCACCGCCAACCGCCACGAGCTGGCGGCCAGCATCTCTGCCTTCACGCATTGCGCGATCACAGACAGAATATACGTCTCATATTCGTTTGATGTCGTCGCAGGCAATCGATCGATGACCGCCTTGAGCGCATCGAGCTGCGCTTCGGCGTAACCCTCGAGCACATCGGCGTCGCTGTGGCGGTCAACGACGATGTTTCCAGAGCGGCGAGTGGTCGCGGACAAGGACGGCTGCACTGCGAGCAATCGCGCGAGCTCAGCATCGGGATCCGCAGCCACCAGGAGCCGCGAGTAGGTGCCTGGCGGCAGGCCCAGCCCGTTCTCTACCCGTTGAACTGTGCCTTTGTGTGGCTTTCGGGCGCCTCGCTCGAGATAACTCAGGCCCATGATGCTTACGTCAGTGGCAGCGGCGAGGTCTGCAAGAGACCAGTCCCGCGATTCCCGCAGCGCACGAATTGCCGCGCCGGCCGATTCACGGCTCACCGCGGACTCCGGCCATAGCCGGGATATTACAACAGCCGGGTGGCTCCGTAGTTATATACGTTTTCATCACGTTTGTCTTGTATCTCGGGCTGGACCCCGTATACGCTTTCGCATACGTTTCAGCACTCAAGGAGAACGGTCCATGACAAATCCCTGCGCATCAAATCCGGAACTGTGGTTCGGCTACCCCGATGACGACGCCGGCGATGGCGCCGCCAAAGCACGGGCCTACGAACGGTCGGCCACCGAGGCGCGGATCCAATGCCTGCGCCGCTGCCCGCTGGCACAGCAACGCCGGTGCGCCGAATGGGCGATCACGCATCGCGAAGAGTATGGAGTCTGGGCAGGCGTCAAGCTGCCCGGTGGCCAATACCGCAAGCGCGAACAGCTCGCGAAGGCTCATGAGGTGCTGCGCCGGATCGCCGCCGGCGAGATCAATGCAAGGCAACTACCCGAGAACAGCGCGCTGCTGGCGCGCCGCGAAGGCGACGCTGTTCCGGTGAGCGCGGTGGTGTTGCACCTTCCTGCCGCCAACGCCGGTCCAAGATCTGCGGCGTGATGCACCGGGTCGGCAATTCACGCGGATAGCGGCACTGTAACGGGGTATACGGCGCTCGACAGTGGCCCCGTGGGGCCGAGGCACTGACCCCAAAGGGGCGCATTTATGACCTTCGATCTGACCCCCACCGGCGCACAACACGACTTGGCCCGGCGTACGCACGAGTTCTCCGAAGAGGTCATCCGGCCCGTCGCACTCGAATACGACCAACGCCAGGAATTCCCGTGGCCCGTGCTGGAGGAGGCCGCCCAACGGGGCTTCTACAGTCCGCTGTTCTACCGCGACCTGATCGGCGATCCGACCGGCATCTCGCTGCCGATGTTCATGGAGGAGCTGTTTTGGGGCTGTGCCGGAATCGGGCTGGCAATCGTCATGCCCGCACTGGCGCTCTCGGCTATCGGCCAGGCCGCCTCACCAGAGCAGCTGCTGGAGTGGGCCCCCGAATGCTTCGGGACACCCGGTGACCTCAAGCTCGCCGCACTCGCGATCTCCGAACCCGAAGGCGGCAGCGACGTCCGCAATCTGCGCACCACCGCGCGCCGCGACGGTGACGACTGGATCATCGAAGGCCACAAGATGTGGATCGGCAACGGCGGCATCGCCAACGTCCACGTCGTCAATGCGGTGGTCGACGAGGAGTTGGGCCACCGCGGTCAGGCGCTGTTCGTGGTGCCGGGTGGGACGCCGGGGCTCGAGATGGTGCGCAAGCTCGACAAGCTGGGTTGTCGGGCATCACACACCGCCGAACTGCGATTCGACGGTGTCCGTGTTCCTGGCGCCAATCTCCTTGGCGGACAGGACAAGCTCGAACACAAGCTCGCGAAGGCCCGTGAAGTGGTCGCGGGCGCCAAGAAGTCCGGTTCGGCGACGATGGGCACGTTCGAGCAGACCCGCCCGATGGTGGCCGCGCAGGCGATCGGGATCGCGCGTGCCGCATTGGAATATGCGACCGCCTACGCCACCGAACGGGAGGCGTTCGGCGTACCCATCATCGACCACCAGGGCGTCGCATTCCCGTTAGCGGACTTGGCAACTCAGATCGACGCCGCCCGGTTGTTGACCTGGCGTGCGTCGTGGATGGCGGCCAGCGGGGTTGCTTTTGAACGAGGCGAGGGGTCGATGTCGAAACTCGCCGCCAGCGAAGTCGCAGTCAAAACCACCGAACGTGCGATTCAGACGATGGGGGGCTGGGGCTACATCACCGATCACCCGGTGGAGAAGTGGTATCGGGACGCAAAGCTGTACACCATCTTCGAGGGGACCAGTGAGATTCAGCGGATGGTCATCTCCAACGCGCTGGGTTCCAACGTCGACACCCCGCCGCTGCACGTGACCATCGAGCCGACCGGAGGGCCGCTGAACAAGATGTTCGGTCGCGGCACCCCGTTGCGCTCCCGCGCCGCCGACACCGCTCTGTCCATGAAGGACCGTGTCCCCGAACCGATCATGCGGGTCGCCATGAAGATGCTGCAGCCGCCCGGCAGGTAAGCCGGTCCGGCGAGTATGGTCGCGGTATCGGCGCTAGACGCTCACGACGGAGGGTCGGTGATGAGCAACTTGGAGGCCGCGCCGGCCGAAGTCGATTGCGGCGCTTCGCAGGTCGCGCGAGCCTTGCCAGCGGTGGAAGTGTTACATCCGCGGGAGGTACCGCTGGGTGGGCCACGCGCGATCCGGGTACAACGCACACTGCCGCAACGGGAACGCTCGCTGATCGGCGCATGGTGCTTCGTCGATCACTACGGTCCGGTGGCCGCGCGAATGGACGTTCCGCCGCATCCGCACACCGGCTTGCAGACCGTGAGTTGGTTGTTCGAAGGGGAAGTGGAGCATCGTGATAGCGGCGGTGCGCATGCCATGGTCCGACCTGGCGAACTGAATCTGATGACGGCGGGTGCGGGCATTTGCCACTCGGAAGTCTCGGTGGAGTCCGCGGTGCTGCACGGCGCACAACTGTGGGTGGCCCTGCCTGATTCGGCACGCAACACCGGACGCGATTTTGCGCACTATCGGCCCGAACCGACGTCGCTGGCCGGGGGGCAGGCACGGGTCTTTCTGGGTGAGTTGGCCGGAAGTCGTTCGCCGGTAACCACATTCACGCCGTTGCTTGGCGCACAAGTCGACCTGGACGGGCGCGCTGTGCTCGAGTTCGACGTCGATCCCACCTTCGAACACGGGGTGCTATGCGACGCGGGTGCCGTCGAGATGTGTGGGCTCGGCCTGGACGTCGCCGACCTGGGATACCAGGTTCCGGGCTCCTCCACACTGCAGCTGCGCAATCTCGGGGAGCGGCCAGCCCGGGTGCTGATACTGGGCGGCTCCCCATTCGGCGAACAGTTGGTGATGTGGTGGAACTTCGTCGGACGCAGCCACGACGACATCGTCGGCTATCGACAGCTCTGGCAGGACGCCGATGAACGCTTCGGCGCCGTGCAGGGCTACCAGGGTTCGGTCACTCGACTACCAGCCCCGCCCATGCCGACCACGCGACTTGTACCCAGGTCCCTTCTGAAACCAAAGGAGCACACATGACAGTCGACAAGACCGGCGCAGAAGTCACCGTCGCGGCCGAGGACGGTAAGTACACCGTCTCCGTGGCCGGTCAGGAGGTCGGCCTCGCCGATTACGCAGACCGCGGCAATCAGCGGGTCTTCCACCACACCGAAATCGATCCCGAGTTCGGCGGCCGCGGCTTGGCGACCATCCTGCTCGAACAGGCGTTGCAGGACACCCGAGAGGACGGAAAGCGGATCGTCCCGGCGTGCTCCATGGTGGTGACCGTCCTCAAGAAACATCCCGAATACGACGACATCACCGACCCCGTCACGGCCGAAGTCGTGGGGTGGGTGAATACCCGACCGAGCAACTAGGGCTACCGCTCGTTCGGCTTTTCCGCTTCCCAGGTAGTGGGCAGCATCGGAATAGTGGGTCCGCCGCCGAATTCATCGGCGGGCAGCGTGAAGAGTCCGGCCGCGTCGACCTCGTCTTTGACGGCGGTGCCGCCGAAGCCCATTGCGCCCGCACCGCGAGCCGACGCGGCGACCAGCGGCTCGAGCGGTTCACGCGGTTCGTTCGCGGGCCCGGGATCGGCGCCGGCGTCGTAGTCCATGAATTCATCGCCGTACTGGCGCTCGGGCATGGTCGCGGCGCGCCGCTTTCGAGCGCGTCGCTTGTCGCGGGCCGAGATGCCCGCGGCGGCGGCCGGGATGCCTGCCGCCGGCGCCTTGGCGGCCGTCCGGTCCCGCAGGGTCGGCGTGAAGCCGCCGCCCGGATCGAAACCAGCCACGGCGTAGGGGACCGCCGGCGCAGCTGTCGCGGGCGCAGCCGACGCCGGTGCCGAGCCGGCACTCCCCGCTGCAGTGGCGGTCGGCGCGGCCGCCGGGGTGGCGACGGTCGGAGCAAGCGTCGCCAGCGGGAATGTCGACGAGTGATTAGCCACCGCCACCGGGGCTGGCGCCGCGAGTTCACCGGCTCCGGCCGCCTCCGGTGCCAGCGCCAGAAGCTGCTGTTCCAGTCCGGCCACCACACCCAGGGTGATCGCGAGCAGGGGCTGCAGCAGCAGTTGTGGATACGTCAGAGACGCGCCGATCCAGGAGAAAGCCTGGTAGGCGAGGGCGCCCAGGAACGGCCCATAAGTGATCAGCGCCTGCGCGGGGTTGGTCAGAAAATCGGTGATCAACTGGATGGTGTAGCCGATCGGGTCCCGCACGAAATCATTGAAGGGTGCGAACAACTGCTGGACGTAGGCCAGGTAGCCCTGGATCAGTTGCGAGATCAAGTCGGAGAGGTTGAGTTGGGTGCCCGCGTCAGCGGCCGGTGCGGCGGCCGCGAATTGACTGGGTTCGGCGGCGGCTTCGGCCCCGCTGGACTTGAGCACCGTCGGCGCCGGCGTGGTAACCGGCACCGCACCCATCACCGCCGTGGATACCGCTTCGTAAGTGCCCATCGTCGTGGCCGCCTGAATCCACATCCGGACATAGTCGGCCTCGTTCAGCGCGATCGGAATTGTGTTGAGCCCAAAGAAATTCGTGGCGGTCAGCACCCCATGAATGACGTGGTTCGCAGCCAACTCGGGCAGCGTGGGCATCATCGCCAACGCCGACGTATATGCCGCCGCCGCAGCCTCGTGCTGAGCCGCCGCGACCTCACTCTTAGCCTGTACCTGCGACAGCCAAGCCAGATACGGCGCATGCGCAGCGACATACTCCGCGGCAGTGGGACCCTGCCACGAACCCTGCGCCGCACCCAACACACCAAGAAGTTCCGCCGCGGCATCGGCATACTCGGCACCGAGTGCCTGCCACGCGGCCGCGGCAGCCAACAGCGCCCCCGGACCGGGGCCACTGGACAACAACGTCGAATGCACCTCGGGCGGCGAGGCGATCCAAATCGGGGCGGTCACCGCACACTCACCTGCGCCGGACCCCCCGGCATTGCCCCAATGTCACCAAAATCCTCCCCGATGCGTAGCCGCCCCGGCCGCCTCGGCGGACCAGAGTCATGCAGGCGATTCGGCCGCACCGACGGGAGGGGTTTCCGCCAGCTTAGGATCGCCTAACCTCACACTAGCTGCTGCGCGTGTGCCCCGGCAACGGTGGTTCGACACCGGGTGGCACTCGCGGCGCTCAGCGGCCGGTCACTTGCCGTTGCGCTCGCGGTGCTTGCAACCGGGCCAGCAACAGGGCCGGCGCTTGCCTTCCTCCAGCTCCTCCTGGGTCCGCCGAATGCGGCGCTGGCGAGTCGCCTCCTGCTTGGCGTCCTCGACCCAGCAGATGAACTCGTTGCGCCCGAGCGGGGTGATGTCCTTCCAGAGGGCTAGCGCCGTGGTGTTGGCGATCAGCGCCTCGCGCAGGTCGGCGGGCAGTTTGTGCACGACACCGCCGGGGACTCGCTGGCTGCTCACGGGGCTACGGTACCGGCGGTAGGTTTCGCGCCGCTCATTCGTCTTCGTCGACGTTATACGGTTTCGGGCGGGACTCGTCCTTTTCCCCGAATGACGACGCACGACGCGGGGCCTGGTGGCCGTAGATCCCCTCGGGGTAGGCCGTCTCGGCGTGCTGGCTGAAATCGACACCGCTCGTCTCGTCCGCGGCGCTGACCCGAAACCCGATGACCCGGTCGATCAGCTTGGCCAGCACGAAGCTGACCGCGAATGCATAGCAGGCAACCACGACCATCGCGAGAGCTTGCTTGCCGAGTTGACCCAGTCCGCCGCCGTAGAGGAGTCCCTTGGGCCCGTTGGTCATCACGGCGGTGGCAAACAACCCGATCAATAGGACGCCGACGACTCCGCCAACGAAGTGCACGCCCACGACGTCGAGCGAATCGTCGTAGTTGAGTCTGAACTTCACCAGGATCGCGAACGAGCACACGATTCCGGCCGCCAGTCCGACGACGGCGGCGCCAAGGGTGTTGACCGTCCCGCACGACGGAGTGATCGCCACCAAGCCGGCCACCACCCCGGAGGCCGCGCCGAAGGTGGTGGGCCTGCCGTCCCGGATCTGTTCCACCGCGAGCCAGCCCAGCATGCCCAGGCAGCCGGCGACCAGGGTGTTGAGAAAGATCGCGGACGCTAATCCGTTGGCGGCCAACGCCGAACCGGCGTTGAAGCCGAACCAGCCGAACCACAGCAGTCCCACGCCGAGGAGCACGAACGGCAGGTTGTGCGGGCGCATGGCATCCGCCTTGAAGCCGATGCGCGGACCGAGCACCAGTGCCAGCGCGAGCGCCGAGGAGCCCGAGACGATCTCGACGACCAGTCCGCCCGCGTAGTCGAGCACGCCCATCTTGGACAGCCAGCCGCTGGGCGCCCACACCCAGTGCGCGACAACGGCGTAGACCACCACCGTCCAGACGGGCACGAAAACCATCCAGGCTGCGAACTTGGCTCGGTCGGCGATGGCGCCGCTGACCAGGGCCGCGGTGATGATCGCGAAGGTCAACTGGAAGGTGGCGTACAGCAGTTCGGGAACCTGTCCGTGCAGGGTTGCCGGGCTTATGCCGCTCATCCCGGCGTGCGCCAATCCGCCTATCAGGCCGCCGGGGAATACGCCCCCACCGCCGTCGGAGAAGGCCAGGCTGTAGCCGACCAGCAGCCATGCCACTGTCACCAGCGGGATGGAGATGAAGCTCATCATGATCATGTTGAGCACTCCGGTGGTGCGCACCATGCCGCCGTAGAAGATCGCCAGCCCGGGCGTCATCAGCAGCACGAGCGCGGTACTGGCGAGCAGCCAAGCGGTCGCGGCGGGATCGATGTTCAACTTTGCGGCTCCCTCGATAGTCGTCTTCGTCCAAAGCGATTGGCGGCGGGGTTTTCAATCAGATAGACCGTAGACGGCGGCGGCATTCGCAACGAAGGCCGTCGCGGGAGACGCGGGTCCTGGTCTGTAGGTAGCCGAGGCAGGTCGGGACAAAGCGTGGCAGTAGGCGGCTGCTCTGCTCACGATCGCGAGTATCGCAAAACACAAAGGTCACGAACCCCGAAGAATTCGTGACCTGATGCGCCGCAGTTCGTAAACCCGCTCACGCTGTGGGCGAAGGGGGACTTGAACCCCCACGTCCCGAAGGACACTGGCACCTGAAGCCAGCGCGTCTGCCATTCCGCCACTCGCCCGAAACAACCGGAGGACCATATCACTGTAGTAGCCGCGCGCCCCAACCGCTTGGCGGGGCCTTACCGCACCATCCGGGACAACGGTCTCTGAACAGTATCGATGTGATCCCCAGCTTTCACACGGCGTCGTGGGAATAGCCGCGTCCCGATACGATTACGGCGCGCGGCCGAGTCGTTTTTCGTCCGCCGCGATCTCCTGGAAAACAAGTGAGGCGAGCGCGCAGAAATGGGTAGCCATAGAGGGCTGGTTCAGCGCCTCGAGCGCAAACTCGAGGCGACCGTCGGCGATGCGTTTGCTCGCGTGTTCGGTGGATCGATCGTGCCGCAAGAGGTAGAAGCCTTATTGCGTCGCGAAGCCGCCGATGGCGTCCAATCGCTTCAGGGAAATCGCCTTTTGGCACCCAACGAATACATCATTACCCTCAGTGTGCACGACTTTGACAAGTTGGGCGCCGACCCGGAGCTCACGTCGAGCGCTTTTGCTCGGTACTTGGCGGACTATATCCATGAACAGGGGTGGCAAACGTATGGTGATGTGGTCGTTCGGTTCGAGCGGTCCTCGAACCTGCATACAGGCCAGTTCCGCGCCCGCGGCACTGTTAATCCCGACGTCGAGCCCCGCCCGACGGTTACCGATTCCGCCCAGCCACAATCAAATTATGCGATTGGCGCAGAACCAGGAGTACGACCGATGACTGACAATCCGAGTTACCGCGGTCAGGGGCAGGGGCGACCCGACGAGTATTACGACGACCGCTATCCGCGGCCGCAAGAGGGCGGACAGCCGGGGTATCCGCCAGAGGCCGGGGGCTATCCGCCCCAGCAGGGCTACCCGCCGCCGCCTCAACAGGGGCAGGGCGGCTACGGCGAGCAGCGCGGCTACGGCGACCAGGGCGGTTACGACCAGCGTGGGTATCAAGGTCAGGGCGGCTACCCCGACCAGCGTGGCTACCAAGACCAAGGCGGCTACCCGGACCAGGGTGGTGGCTACGGCGCCCCGGCCGGCGGCTACCCGGATCAAGGCGGCTACCCGGATCAAGGTGGCTACCCGGAGCAAGGTGGCTACCCCGCGCAGCGCGGCTACCCGGATCAGGGCGGCGGCTATGGCGACCAGGGACAAGGTAACTACGCGGCGACCTATGAGGCGGCTCCGCCGGTCGCTCCTGCCGGTCCTCCCGCCGGCGGCTACGGCGGTCCGGGCTACGACCAGGGTTATCAGCAGGGCGGCTATGGCCAACCACAAGGCCAACCCCAAGGCCAGCCACAAGGCCAACCACCCGGTCAACCCCAAGGCCAACCACCCGGTCAATCACAGGGCCAGCCACCAGGCCAACCGCAACCTCAAGGCGGCCAGCCCGGCTACGGCGGCTACGGCGACTACGGCCAGCCCGCACGCCAGGACGACGGCTACGGTGCACCGAGCGCGCCGCAGGCACCTCCGGAACCGCAGCGGTCGGCTTATCCCGAACAGGGCGGCTACGACCAGGGCTACCAACAGGGCGGCGGCTACGGTCGACAGGACTACGGCAGCGGTGAGTACACCCAATACGCCGAGACCGCTTCCCCGGGCGGGTACGCCCCGCAAGGGGGGTACGGCGAGCCTGCCGGTCGCGACTACGACTACGGTCAACCGCCGGCATCCGACTACGGCCAGCCCGCCGCTCCGGACTATGGCCAGGCCGCCGGTGGCTACGGCGGTTACGGCCAGGGCGGTTACGGGTCGCCCGGGGCGCAGGTCACCCTGCAGCTCGATGATGGCAGCGGCCGGACCTACCAGCTACGCGACGGCTCCAACGTCGTCGGCCGCGGCCAGGACGCGCAGTTCCGGTTGCCCGACACCGGCGTATCTCGCCGGCACTTGGAAATCCGTTGGGACGGGCAGGTCGCGTTGCTGTCGGATCTGAACTCGACCAACGGCACCACCGTCAACAACGCACCGGTTCAGGAGTGGCAATTGGCCGACGGTGACGTGATCCGGCTGGGTCATTCCGAGATCATCGTCCGGATTCACTGAATCCACCGACTCGAAGCTGCCGCGCGTCTCCCCGCATCGACCACCGTGGAAGTATCGTGACCTTGCTGACGTGCTCGGCATCAGGGGAACGTGGTGGGCAGTGCCGGGACGGAAAGGACCGCCAGATGCAGGGGTTGGTACTGCAGCTGACGCGTGCCGGGTTCCTGATGTTGTTGTGGCTGTTCATCTGGTCGGTGTTGCGGATCTTGCGAACCGATATCTACGCCCCGACGGGTGCGGTGATGGTTCGTCGGGGGTTGGCACTGCGCGGCAACCTGCTGTCCTCGCGCCAGCGCCGGGACTCGGCGCGGTATCTGGTGGTCACCGAGGGAGCGCTGCAGGGCGCCCGGATCACGCTGAGCGGGCAGCCGGTGTTGATTGGACGCGCGGACGACTCGACGTTGGTGTTGACTGACGATTACGCCTCGACTCGGCATGCCAGGCTGTCTCAACGCGGCTCGGAATGGTATGTGGAAGATCTAGGTTCGACCAACGGCACATACCTCGACAGGGCGAAGGTGACGACTGCGGTACGAGTTCCCATGGGTACGCCGGTTCGGATCGGCAAGACCGCAATAGAGTTACGCCCGTGACCCACGCCGACGACGTTGATGCCGGCGCTAGCGGCATCGTGGGGGTACCGCCGGCTCGCGGGGGAGGGTGGGGCTCGTGACGCTAGTCCTGCGATACGCCGCCCGCAGCGACCGCGGCCTGGTACGCGCCAACAACGAAGACTCCGTTTACGCCGGTGCCCGGCTGTTGGCCCTGGCCGACGGCATGGGCGGCCACGCGGCCGGGGAGGTCGCTTCCCAGTTGGTGATCGCCGCCCTGGCGCATCTCGACGACGATGAGCCGGGCGGCGACCTACTAGCCAAGCTGGACACCGCCGTGCGGTCCGGCAACGCCGCGATTGCCGCTCAGGTCGAGATGGAACCTGACCTCGAGGGCATGGGTACCACGCTGACCGCGATCCTGTTCGCGGGCAACCGCCTCGGGCTGGGGCACATCGGCGACTCGCGTGGCTATCTCTTCCGGGACGGCGAGCTCACGCAGATCACCAAGGACGACACCTTTGTCCAGACGTTGGTCGATGAGGGCCGCATCACAGCGGAGGAGGCGCACAGCCACCCACAGCGCTCGTTGATCATGCGCGCGTTGACCGGTCACGAGGTGGAACCCACCTTGACGATGCGGGAAGCGCGTGTCGGTGATCGTTACCTGCTGTGCTCGGACGGGCTGTCCGACCCGGTCAGCGACGAAACCATCGCCGAGGCCCTGCAGATCCCCGACGTCGCCGAAAGCGCTTATCGCCTCATCGAACTGGCGTTGCGCGGCGGCGGCCCCGACAACGTCACCGTCGTCGTCGCCGACGTCGTCGACGATGAGTTCGGCCAGACCCAGCCAATTCTGGCCGGGGCGGTATCCGGCGACAGCGACGCCGACCAACTGACCCTGCCCAACACCGCGGCCGGCCGCGCCTCCGCAATTGGACCCCGCAAGGGCGAGGGCGCCGCCAAAAGAGTTGCGCCGCCGGTCGAGCCGCCCCCTCGACGCCGATGGTCACGGCGACGGATGGGGATCGTCATCGGGTTGGTAGCGCTGGTGCTGATCGCCGGCCTGGGCATCGGCAACGCGGTCATCCGCAACAACTACTACGTAGCCAGCGACAACGGCACCGTCGTCATCATGCGGGGCATTCAAGGGTCGCTGCTGGGCTACTCGCTACACCAGAGGCATTCATCGGGCTGCCTCAAGGGCAACGAAATTTCCGAGGCCGGTTCCGGCCAACCCACCAATGACTGCCGCCACCTGGTGAAGCTCGACGATTTGAACCCTTCTGCCCGGGCATCGGTTCAGGGTGGGTTGCCCGCCGGCACTCTCGACGACGCCCGCAAGCAATTAGTGGAGTTGGCCAGGCAACTGCTTCCAGAGTGTGGACAGAAGAGTGCCACCTCGCAGACCGAGCCGTCGGCCCCGTCTACCAACAGCAGCGGCACCCAGGAACCCGGCCCCGCCCCGTCCGCAACGGC
>JAVROZ010000115.1:0-7972 GCA_032162485.1 Mycobacterium sp. | reverse complement strand
CGGCCTGAAGCAGGACGACATCGTCCGGCACTTCTTCGTCGGTTCCACGCACGACTGGATCCTGTTCTTCACCACGCAGGGCCGCGTGTACCGGGCGAAGGCCTACGAGCTGCCCGAGGCGTCCAGGACGGCGCGCGGCCAGCACGTCGCGAACCTGCTGGCCTTCCAGCCGGAGGAGCGCATCGCCCAGGTCATCCAGATCAAGAGCTACGAGGACGCGCCGTATCTGGTGCTTGCCACGCAGAACGGGCTGGTGAAGAAATCGAAACTGACCGACTTCGACTCCAACCGGTCGGGAGGAATCGTGGCAATCAACCTGCGCGGCGAAGACGAACTGGTCGGGGCGGTGCTGTGCTCGAACGACGATGACTTGTTGCTGGTGTCGGCCAACGGGCAGTCCATCAGGTTCTCGGCGACCGACGAGGCGCTGCGGCCGATGGGCCGCGCCACTTCCGGCGTGCAGGGCATGCGGTTCAACACCGACGACCGACTGCTGTCGCTCAACGTGGTGCGCGAAGGCACCTTCCTGCTGGTCGCCACGTCCGGCGGATACGCCAAACGCACCGGGATCGAGGAGTACCCGGTGCAGGGCCGCGGCGGCAAGGGCGTTCTGACGGTCATGTATGACCGGCGGCGTGGCCGGCTGGTGGGTGCGTTGATCGTCGACGACGAAAGCGAGCTCTACGCGATCACCTCCGGCGGCGGTGTCATCCGCACGACGGCCCGCCAAGTCCGCAAGGCGGGACGACAGACCAAGGGCGTTCGACTGATGAACCTGGGTGAGGGCACTACGTTGCTGGCCATCGCCCGCAACGCCGAGGAGAGCGCCGAGGCTGAGGCTCTGGGCGAGGACGGGCCGGCAAGCTAACGGGGCGACGGATCGGCTTGCGGCGAACCCGGCATAGACTCAGCTACTTGAGTACACACGTAAGGAGTCGGGGTGAGTTCACCGAACGAGCCGGGCGCGCCCAACCAGGGTGACAACCCGAACGGCGATGGGGCGGCCGAACGGGCAGGTGCGCACCGGGCAACGACCGGAGCCGGCCGCATACCGGAGGCCGCCGACTCGCCGCCCTGGCAGCGCGGAGCCACCCGGGCGGCCTCGCAACCAGCGCACCGTCCGGCGGCCGACCCGCCAACCGATGTTCATCTGCCGCCCAGCAGTTCCGAGGCTCGGTTGAACCGTTTCATCTCAGGCACATCCGCACCGACGAATTCACAGGCGGAGGTCCCACCCGTGCGCAACGAAAATCCACCCGCTGAGGCGTATGCCAGCGAGTTGCCCGATCTGTCCGGCCCACTCCCACGGGCCACACAACGCAAGCCCAGCCCCGAGCGGGCTGCCGACGCGCCGACCACATCGGGTAGCGGCCGCTCGGCCGCCGCTGAAGCCAGGGAGTCGCGGGTTGCGGTGGGTTCCCGCCGTGCCCGCGGGCCGGTCCGGGCCAGCATGCAGATCCGGCGCATCGACCCATGGAGCACCCTGAAGGTGTCGCTGCTGCTATCGGTGGCGCTGTTCTTCGTCTGGATGATCGCGGTGGCGTTCCTCTACCTGGTGCTGGGCGGCATGGGTGTGTGGGCCAAGCTCAACAGCAACGTCGGTGACCTGCTGAACAACCAAAGCGGGAGCAGCGGCGAACTCGTCTCCAGCGGAACAATCTTCGGCGGGGCCGTCCTGATCGGGTTGGTCAACATTGTGTTGATGACCGCGATGTCCACCATCGCCGCATTCGTCTACAACCTGACGACGGATTTGATCGGCGGTGTCGAAGTGACGCTGGCGGACCGGGACTAGCGTTTTTGGGAGTGGGGCGACCAGTGCGGTAATCTCGTCGCTCGGCCGTATTCGCAGTACGGGCCTATAGCTCAGGTGGTTAGAGCGCTTCGCTGATAACGAAGAGGTCGGAGGTTCGAGTCCTCCTAGGCCCACGATCATGTGCCCGTCAAGACGTCGTGTGAAGTTCGCGCTGCCGCTGGCAGCGGCCGCTGCCGTAGGCGCGGCAACTGCGGCTGTAGTTCGGTCGCGCCACGATGTCGAAGTCTGGCATGTGGCGCCCGATTCGACCTCTGGTGACGTACCCGACAACAACCAAGAGGGGCCTTAGCTCAGTTGGTAGAGCACCGCCTTTGCAAGGCGGGTGTCAGGGGTTCGATTCCCCTAGGCTCCACAAAGTTCGAATTTCGAACACGCAGCGCAACTCGCACGGTCCGCAAGAAAGGATCCGGAGCGTGAAGTTCTTGTTCCCCCTCCCCCATCTGGTGCGCCTCAAGGCCATGTCCCAGCCGTGGGAGGCCCACGTCACGGGCGCCGACCAGACGCGCATGGCGAAGTGTGCCGACGCATGGGGTTACGACATGATCGCCGTGCCCGAACACTTCGTCATCCCCACCGACCACGTCGAGTTGTCCGGGCCGCACTTCCTGCACTCCACGGTGGCGCAGGCCTACCTCGCCGGCGCGACCGAGCGAATCCTGCTCAACTCGGCGGTCACAATTCTGCCGCTGCAGAATCCCATCGTGCTCGCCAAAGCCCTGGCCACCGCCGACTGGATGAGCGGCGGACGCGTCATGGCTACCTTCGGCGTCGGCTGGCTGGAACGCGAATTCCAACTGATGGGGGTGCCGTTCGGCGAGCGGGGCCGCATTGCCGATGAATATCTGGCGGCGATCGTCGAGCTGTGGACCAGCGACACCCCTAGCTTCGATGGCAGGTACGTATCGTTCCACAACGTGGCATTCGAGCCGAAACCCGTTCAGCGGCCCCATGTTCCGGTGTGGATCGGAGGCGACTCGGACGCCGCGTTGCGACGGGCCGCGCGTTTCGCGTCGGGATGGTTCTGTTTTCTGACTCCGCCCGAGCGCATCGCCGAGCGCATCGACTTCATCAAATCCCAGCCCACCTACGACGGCCGCAACTTCGACGTGGCGCACGGCCTGGGCACCAACCGCGTCGGCGAAGGTCATGTCGTCCGCGATGACCCCGACGCGCGTCCCGGCATGAGCGCCGAGGAGCTCATCGACCGGCTCAGCTGGCTCGCCGAACAAGGGGTGACCTACAGCGCCGTGCCCATTCCGCCGGCGCGTGGCGTCCAGGAGTACCTGGATTACGCGCAATGGGTGATCGAGGAGATCAAGCCCCAAGTCTGGCAACCGCGTCAAATCTCTCCGTAGCCCCGCGCGGCGCCAAGGCTTATGGACGCGGTTGTACGTCCACGCTGGGGGGAAGCGACGACGGCTCGGGGCGCGTCGAACGCCGGATGATGCTGAATGCGATGCCACCGCCGGCCAGAACCACGACCCCGGCGGCACCCGCAATAAGCCAGGGCTTCTTGCTGCGCCGCTGCTTGCGGCGCGCATCCTGGAGTAGTTGCGGCAGGTTCGCGACCACTTCTTGAGCGGCCGCCAGCTCCTGGCCGATCGTTTCCTGAGCTGCCGCGAGTTCCCGGGCCAGCTGACCTTCCCGGTAGCGGCGCCGAATCTCGGTCGCGGCCGAGTGCGCTGACTGGGCACCGAGTCCGACAACGCCGCGGGTGATGTCCACGGGTCCCACCGCCGAGTAGGTCAAGCCCCGGCTCAGTCGCGCGCGTGGGGTCAACGAGGCTGCTACCTTCTCGCTCATCTACTGCCTTCCTGTGTACTGGCAAGTCCCTACGGAGTCCTATCAGGTACGAGCCGCTGGAGCTAGTGCGGGCCCATCGCGCACACGGCGCACCTTGCGTTCGGGACGGACCCGGTGTGGGCCGGGCCCGGCGTAGTGGCAGACTGTGATCCCGTGACTAACAGCCCCATTCAGACCGGTACCGCCACGTTGCACACCAACCGCGGAGACATCAAGGTCGCCCTGTTCGGGAACCACGCGCCCAAGACCGTCGCCAACTTCGTTGGCTTGGCGCAGGGAACCAAGGAGTACTCGACACAGAACGCATCGGGTGGTCCCTCCGGCCCGTTCTACGACGGCGCTGTCTTTCACCGGGTGATCCGGGGCTTCATGATCCAGGGCGGCGACCCGACCGGCACCGGCCGCGGCGGCCCCGGCTACAAATTCGCCGACGAGTTCCACCCCGAGCTGCAGTTCGACCGCCCGTACCTGCTCGCGATGGCTAACGCCGGCCCGGGCACCAACGGCTCACAGTTCTTCATCACCGTCGGCCCGACCCCCCACCTGAACCGGAAACACACCATCTTCGGCGAGGTCATCGACCCCGAGTCTCAGGGAGTCGTGGACACCATCGCCTCGACGGCCACCGACGGCAGCGACCGGCCGACCGAGGCGGTTGCCATCGAGTCGATCACCATTTCCTGACGGCACGATCGAGACCCGTGCAACCGGGCAGGAATTTAGCTACCGAGAGCCGGCGTAGCCCTCCTCGGTGAGGGCGTCCAGCACGTCCAAGGGGTCGGCGCCGAGGTCCCATCGGGACAGGATGAGCAGTCCCCCGTCCACGGTTTCGATTTCCAGTAGGCGCACTCTGCGGGCATGCCGACGGAACTCGGATATCCGGATAATTTCGATGACATCGGGACGCAATAACTGCGTTCTGAGCCAACCCCGCACCACCAGTCCGTCGGGGGTAATTGCCAGCTTTGGACGAGCGCGCCACGATGCGCCCGCAAACACAATCAGGCCCACCGCAGCAATCCCGGCGATGAGACGTCCGGGCGGGTCTGTGACCAGGGTCACAGCGGCGATAGCCATTAGAACGCCGCCGACCCCGCAACCAGCGATTCCGGCCGGATGTGGCGCCCATTCAGTTTGCTGCACGTGCTACCTAAACCCTCTCACCACCGGGGATACAGTTATCCACAGACGCTATCAACAGTGGGGATGAATCACACGCGTGTGATTGGGTTACTGAAACGTTGCTGGCACGCCAACAAAACCACCGCAATTTGAATCCATTACATCTGCGTCACTCCCGGTTGCGGCTCAGTGCCAGCGCATTGTGAGCAACAAACCGGTGATCATGAAGGCGAATGCGATCGCGTAGTTCCACGGACCCAGTTCGGCCATCCAATGCAGGGCCGCGGGAGCCTGCGGACCGTAGGCGGCCAGCTGGAAAACCATCAACCAGACGAGGCCGATCAGCATCAGGCCGATGAACAACGCGACGAACCACACACTCGACGGCCCGACCTTCACCTTCACCGGTGTGCGGCTTACCGCGGTGACGGTGAAGTCGTTCTTCTTGCGGACCTTGGACTTGGGCATTTATTACCTCTGAAACCTCAACATCGAGCGGGACGGGTGCAACGATTACGGTTGCCTGCAGGGCAGCACTGTTTCAGGCTCGGCTACTGAGACTAGCCCACCTGGCTGCGTCACCAGGAAGTCCGCCCGAAAACAGGAGACACGATGATCCATCGGCGCCGCTCGCCGTGGCGCTTCGGTGTTCCGCTGGTGTGTCTGCTGGCGGGCCTGCTGCTGGCGGCGACACACGGGGTGTCCGGCGGCGCCGAGATCCGTCGCAGCGACGCTCCCCGCCTGGTCGACCTGGTGCGCGAGACGCGTTCCTCGGTGGGACACCTTGACTCCGACCGGGAAACGTTGACCAAGAAGATCGACGCCTTCCACGGCCGCTCGTCGAACACCGCACTGCAGGCGATGCTGAGGCGGGCGGCGGAGCTGGCCGGAGAGGCCGACATGAATCCGGTCCACGGCCCGGGTCTGGTGGTGGTCCTCAACGACGCGCAGCGCGACGCCAACGGACGGTTCCCGCGCGACGCCACGCCGGACGACCTGGTCGTGCACCAGCAGGACATCGACGGGGTTCTCAATGCGATGTGGAGTGCCGGCGCCGAGGCGATCCAGATGCAGGATCAGCGCATCATCGCGACCTCGGTCGTCCGCTGCGTCGGGAACACGCTTTTGCTCAACGGGCGTACCTACAGCCCGCCCTATTCCATCACCGCGATCGGCAACGCTGCGGCCATGCAAGCCGCTCTCGACACCGCTCCCCTGGTGACGCTCTACAAGCAGTACGTGGTTCGCTTCGGGCTCGGTTACCGGGAGGACGTCAAGCCCGACATCCAGCTCGTCGGCCATTCGGAACCGGTGCGGCTGCACTTCGCGCAGCCCATGGGCCCGATCGGCTACTGACACCTGCGGTCCAAACGGACGGTAACCTGTCACGATGCGGATCCTGGTCGTCGACAACTACGACAGTTTCGTGTTCAACCTGGTGCAGTACCTGGGCCAGTTGGGCGTGGAGGCTGCCGTCTGGCGCAACGACGACGCCCGGCTATCCGATGCGCACGCCGTCGCGACCGAGTTCGACGGCGTTCTCCTCAGCCCCGGCCCGGGGACTCCTGAGCGCGCGGGCGCGTCGATCAGCCTGGTCCGCGCCTGCGCCGCGGCGAACACCCCTCTACTTGGGGTGTGCCTGGGACATCAGGCCATCGGTGTTGCGTTCGGCGCCACCGTGGACCGCGCGCCCGAACTGCTGCACGGCAAGACCAGTAGCGTGTATCACGCTAATGTCGGTGTGTTGCAAGGACTTCCGGACCCATTCACGGCAACCCGCTACCACTCCCTGACTATCCTGCCCGAGTCGCTGCCCGGCGAGCTGGAGGCCACCGCCCATACCCAGAGCGGCGTGATCATGGCCGTGCGGCACACCGGGTTGCCTATCCACGGCGTCCAATTCCATCCCGAGTCGATCCTGACCGAAGGCGGCCACCGGATGTTGGCGAACTGGCTCATCTACTGCGGGTGGGCGCGCGACGACACCTTGGTGCGTCGGCTGGAGAACGAGGTGCTCACCGCGGTCCGGCCGCACTTCCCTACCGATTCCGGTGCTACTGACCGAACTTCAGCGTGATCACGCCGTCGCGGTTGACGCCGGTGCCCGGTGATGGGCTCTGAGCGACGATTTTGTTGTGCTGGGCCCCACCGACGTCGACGTCGGCTCCCTTGTCCATCACCCCGGTCCAGCCCAGCGCGCGTAACCGCGGTTCGGCGTCGGTCCAGAACATGCCGGTCACGTCGGGCATCACGAACTGGTTGCCCTTGGACACCTGTAGTTCGACGACCGAGTCGACCGGCACGGTCGTGCCTGCCGGAGGATTGGTGCTGATGACATCGCCGGCCGGCTTCAGACTATCCACCGACGACTGGCTGAATTTGGTGAAACCGTAGACCGTCAGGTTCTTCTGGGCCAGTTCCACTGTCTGGCCCGCGACGTCGGGGATCTGCTTGGTCTCCGGTCCGGAGCCCACGATGATGGTGATCACGTTGGTGATCGCGGAGGTCTGGTTGGCCGGCGGGTTGGTCCCGACCACCTTGCCGGACAGTTCCGGACTCGAGGGTGAGGTGGACTGCTTGAACTTGTTGAAGCCGGCCGCGGTGAGCTTTCTGACCGCCTCGGAGTAGGTCAGCGCCGAAACGTCCGGCACCTCACGCTGCTCGGGGCCGGTCGACACGTTGATGGTGACCTCGTCACCGGCATCCACCGACGTGTTGGCGACCGGGTCGGTGCTGATGACATGGTCGGGCGGGATCGTGGAATCGGGCTTCTGCTGCGTACGCGTCCTGAAGCCCTTGTTCTGCAGCGAGGCGATCGCATCGGCCGACGCCTGTCCCCGCATGTCGGGGACTTGAAGCTGGCGGGTGTTGCCGCCGAACGTGTTGATCGCGATGGTGACGACGATGGTCAACACCGCCAGCACCGCTACCACGGCAACCCATCGCCCCACCGAGCCGACGCCGCGGTCACGGTCGGAATCATCGAAATTTTGCCGGGGCAACGGATCGGTGCGCGGACCGCCATGGCCTGACGCCATCATCGACCTGCGTTCGGCACCGGTGAGTACCTTGGGCGCTTCGGGAACCTCACCGTTGTGCACCCGGACCAGGTCGGCGCGCATCTCTGCTGCGGTCTGATACCGGTTCTCGGGGTTTTTGGCCAATGCCTTGAGCACGACGGCGTCGAGGTCGGCCGAAATGCCTTCGTGGCGTTCCGAAGGCGCGGTGGGG
>JAVROZ010000114.1:0-7667 GCA_032162485.1 Mycobacterium sp. | reverse complement strand
TTGGATGCTGCTGTCCCCGCAGCCGCGGCTGCCGGATCCGACGGTCACACCCGACGCGCCATCGTGCGTCTGCTCCTGGAATCCGGATCCATTACCGCCAGTGAGGTCGGTGAACGGCTGGGCCTTTCGGCGGCCGGTGTACGCCGGCATCTGGACGCGCTGATCGACGCCGGTGACGCAGAGTCCGTGTCCGCGGCGCCCTGGCAACAGGTGGGACGCGGGCGGCCCGCCAAGCGCTACCGGTTGACGGCGGCCGGTCGGGCCAAGCTGGACCACGCTTACGACGATTTGGCTTCTGCCGCAATGCGACAGCTACGTGAGGTCGGCGGTGACGACGCGGTGCGGACGTTCGCGCGCCGCCGCATCGATGCGATCCTCGCCGGTGTCGACCCGGCTGAGGGCCCCGGTGAGGCGTCCGTCGAGGCGGCTGCGGGACGGATCGCCAACGCACTGACCAAGGCCGGCTACGTCGCGACCACCACCCGGGTGGGCGGGCCCATCCATGGTGTGCAAATCTGCCAGCATCACTGCCCGGTTGCCCACGTCGCCGAGAAATTCCCGGAGCTGTGCGAAGCCGAGCAGCAGGCCATGTCCGAAGTGCTCGGCACGCACGTGCAGCTGTTGGCGACGATCGTCAACGGTGACTGTGCCTGCACCACCCACGTACCACTTATGCCGGCGCCCAGCCCGCGCCCAGCCATCACGAGCACCGAAGGAGCGTCCCCATGACACTCACCCCCGAAGTCGCCAAGACCGCAATGCCGCTGACCCAAGAAGAGGCGATTGACTCGTTCGGCCGGTATGGCTACGGCTGGTCCGACTCCGACATCGCAGGCGCCAGCGCGCAGCGTGGGTTGTCTGAAGCCGTCGTGCGCGACATCTCAGCGAAGAAGAGCGAGCCGGAGTGGATGCTCAACGTCCGGCTCAAGGCGCTGCGCACATTCGACAAGAAGCCGATGCCGAATTGGGGTTCCAACCTTGAGGGAATCCACTTCGACAACATCAAATACTTCGTGCGCTCCAGCGAGAAGCAGGCTGCGACTTGGGACGATCTGCCCGCGGACATCAAGAACACCTACGACAGGCTGGGTATCCCGGAAGCCGAGAAGCAGCGACTGGTTTCCGGTGTCGCCGCCCAGTACGAATCGGAGGTCGTCTACCACTCCATCCGTGAGGATCTGGAGAAGCTGGGCGTCATCTTCTTGGACACCGACACGGCATTGCGTGAGCACCCGGACGTCTTCAAGCAGTACTTCGCCACCGTCATCCCGGCCGGGGACAACAAGTTCTCCGCGCTGAACACGGCGGTATGGTCCGGCGGCAGCTTCATCTACGTGCCGCCGGGAGTGCACGTCGACATTCCGCTGCAGGCCTACTTCCGGATCAACACCGAGAACATGGGCCAGTTCGAACGGACGCTGATCATCGTCGATGAGAACGCTTACGTTCACTACATCGAGGGTTGTACCGCGCCGATCTACAAGTCGGACTCACTGCACTCCGCGGTGGTGGAGATCATCGTAAAGCCTGGTGGCCGTTGCCGTTACACGACAATCCAGAACTGGTCGAACAACGTCTACAACCTGGTCACCAAGCGAGCCCGTGCCGAGGCCGGTGCCACCATGGAATGGGTCGACGGCAACATCGGCTCCAAGGTGACCATGAAGTACCCGGCGGTCTGGATGACTGGCGAGCACGCCAAGGGTGAGGTGCTGTCGGTCGCGTTCGCCGGCGAGGATCAGCACCAGGACACCGGGGCGAAAATGCTGCACCTGGCGCCCAACACGTCAAGCAACATCGTGTCCAAGTCGGTGGCGCGCGGGGGCGGACGCACGTCCTACCGCGGTTTGGTGCAGGTGAACAAGGGCGCGCACGGCTCCAAGTCGAGCGTGAAATGTGATGCGCTGCTGGTCGATACGATCAGCCGCAGCGACACCTACCCTTACGTCGACATCCGTGAGGACGACGTCACGATGGGCCACGAGGCCACCGTGTCGAAAGTCAGTGAGAGCCAGTTGTTCTACCTGATGAGCCGCGGAATGACCGAGGACGAGGCGATGGCGATGGTGGTGCGCGGATTCGTGGAGCCGATCGCCAAGGAACTGCCGATGGAGTACGCATTGGAGCTCAACCGGCTGATCGAGTTGCAGATGGAGGGCGCGGTCGGATGACCGCAGACAATCTGAAGGAAGCTGTCGAGGGATCTGCGTTAACCGGACTCAACAAGGGTGAGTTGTTCTCTTCCTTCGACGTTGACGCCTTCGAGGTGCCGCATGGCCGTGACGAGATCTGGCGGTTCACGCCGCTGAGGCGGCTGCGCGGCCTGCACGACGGGTCCGCCAGCGCCACCGGTAGCGCCAAGATCACCGTGAGCGAGCACGACGGCATGCAAACAGAGACGGTGCGCCGCGGCGACGAACGGTTGGGTCAGGGTGGCGTGCCCGCTGATCGCGTTGCAGCGCAAGCGTTTTCGTCATTCAACTCCGCGACGCTGGTCACTGTCGGGCGCGACAAGCAGCTCGCGGCGCCAGTGAGCATCACCGTCACGGGCCCTGGACCGGGCGCGGTTGCCTACGGGCACCTCCAGATCCGGGTGGCCGAACTCGGTGAGGCCGTCGTCGTCATCGACCACAAGGGCAGCGGAACCTACGCTGACAATGTCGAATTCGTCGTGGATGACGCCGCCCGGCTCACCGTCATCTGGATCGCCGACTGGGCCGATGACACCGTCCACGTCAGCGCGCACCACGCCCGGCTCGGCAAGGACGCGGTGCTGCGCCACGTCACCGTCACCCTGGGCGGTGAGGTGGTACGGACAGCGACCAACCTGCGGTTCGCCGGATCCGGTGGCGACGCCGAACTGCTGGGTCTTTACTTCGCCGACGACGGCCAGCATTTGGAGTCGCGGCTGTTGGTCGACCACGCCAAACCCGACTGCAGGTCGAACGTGCTGTACAAGGGTGCGCTGCAAGGAGATCCGAACTCTGACCGGCCCGATGCCCACACGGTTTGGGTGGGCGATGTGCTGATCCGCGCCGAGGCTACCGGTACCGATACCTTCGAGATGAACCGCAACCTGGTGCTCACCGACGGCGCGCGTGCCGACTCGGTACCCAACCTGGAGATCGAGACCGGCGAGATCGTCGGCGCCGGGCATGCCAGTGCCACCGGACGATTCGATGACGAGCAACTGTTCTACCTTCGCTCCCGCGGCATCTCCGAAGAGCAGGCTCGCCGGCTGGTGATCCGCGGCTTCTTCGGCGAGATCATTTCGAAGATCGCCGTGCCCGAGATACGGGAGCGTCTGACCACAGCTATCGAACACGAACTGGAAATTACGGAATCGAGATCTACAGCCTCATGACGACTCTGGAAGTCAAAGACCTACACGTCAGCGTCAACAACCCGAACGGTGCCGATGGGGAGCGCGAGATTCCCATCCTCAAAGGTGTTGACCTGACCGTGAACTCCGGTGAGACACATGCCCTGATGGGCCCCAACGGCTCGGGCAAGTCCACGCTGTCCTACGCCATCGCCGGCCATCCCAAATATCAGGTGACCTCGGGATCAATCACGCTTGACGGCGCTGACGTGCTGGCGATGAGTGTCGACGAGCGTGCGCGGGCCGGCCTGTTTCTGGCCATGCAGTACCCCGTCGAGGTGCCCGGTGTCTCGGTGTCGAACTTCCTGCGTTCGGCGGCCACGGCGATTCGCGGTGAGGCGCCTAAGCTGCGGCACTGGGTCAAGGAGGTCAAGGCGGCGATGGCCGCACTCGACATCGACCCGGCGTTCGCCGAGCGCAACGTCAACGAAGGTTTCTCCGGCGGCGAGAAGAAGCGCCACGAGATCCTGCAGCTCGAGCTGCTCAAGCCCAGGATCGCCATTCTCGACGAGACCGACTCGGGCCTGGACGTCGATGCGTTGCGCGTGGTGAGCGAGGGTGTGAACCGTTACGCCGAAGCAGAGCATGGCGGCGTGCTGCTGATCACGCACTACACCCGCATACTGCGCTACATCCATCCGGAATACGTGCACGTCTTTGTCGGCGGTCGCATTGCCCAGTCCGGTGGGTCGGAACTGGCCGATCAACTCGAGCAGAACGGTTACGAGCGCTTCACGCAAGCAGCGGCCACCGGGGCATAGTCATGACGAGCTCGGTCACACCACTGGATCTCACGGCGATCCGCGCCGATTTCCCGATCCTCAAGCGCATCATGCGTAGCGGAAATCAACTGGCGTATCTGGATTCTGGTGCGACGTCGCAACGCCCATTGCAGGTCCTCGACGCCGAACGCGAGTTTCTGGTCACCTCGAACGGCGGTGTGCATCGTGGCGCACATCAGCTGATGGAAGAGGCCACCGACGCTTACGAGCAGGGCCGTGCCGACATCGCCGCATTCGTCGGAGCCGATGCCGACGAGCTGGTGTTCACCAAGAACGCCACCGAATCGCTGAATCTGGTGTCACATGTCCTGGGCGACAGCCGTTTCGAGCGGGCGGTTGGAGTCGGTGACGTTATCGTCACCACCGAGCTAGAGCATCATGCCAACCTGATCCCGTGGCAGGAACTTGCCCGACGTACCGGCGCCACGTTGCGTTGGTACGGCGTTACGGAAGACGGCCGCATCGACCTCGACTCGCTGCAACTCGACCAGAACGTCAAAGTTGTTGCGTTCAGCCATCATTCCAACGTCACGGGTGCCCTGGCGCCGGTGGGCGAACTGGTGTCCCGTGCCAGAGCCGTCGGCGCGCTGACCGTACTGGACGCCTGCCAGTCGGTACCGCACCAGCCCGTCGACCTCCATGAACTCGGAGTCGACTTCGCCGCATTCTCCGGGCACAAGATGCTGGGTCCCAACGGGATCGGCGTACTGTACGGACGGCGCGCGCTGCTGGCCGCGATGCCGCCATTTCTTACCGGCGGGTCGATGATCGAAACCGTCACCATGGAGACCTCTACCTACGCGCCGGCCCCGCAGCGTTTCGAAGCCGGTACCCCGATGACCTCCCAGGTAGTCGGGTTGGCCGCCGCCGCACGCTATTTGGGCGCTATCGGCATGGACGCCGTCGAGGCCCACGAGCGCGAGCTGGTCGCAAAAGCCATCGAGGGACTGTCCGGTATTGAGGGCGTCCGGATCGTCGGGCCCACGTCGATGGAGAACCGCGGGTCGCCGGTGTCGTTCATCGTCGACGGCGTGCACGCGCACGACGTCGGCCAGGTACTCGACGACGAAGGGGTCGCCGTTCGCGTGGGTCACCACTGCGCGCTGCCGCTGCATCGCAGGTTTGGCCTGGCGGCCACCGCGCGCGCTTCGTTCGCGGTCTACAACACCGACGACGAGGTCGATCGCCTGGTAGCCGGGGTGCGACGAGCCATCGACTTCTTCGGGAGGTCCTGAAGTTGCGTATGGAGCAGATGTATCAGGACGTGATCCTGGACCACTACAAGCACCCGCACCACCGCGGGCTGCGGGAACCGTTCGGCGCCGAAGTGTTTCACGTCAACCCTGTCTGCGGTGACGAGGTCACGCTGCGGGTCGCGCTCTCCGATGACGGTCAGAGCGTCGCAGACATCTCCTATGACGGGCAGGGTTGTTCGATCAGTCAGGCATCGACATCCGTGCTGACCGACCAGATCATCGGGCAGCGCGTGCCGGAGGCACTCAATACCATCGACGCGTTCACCGAGATGGTCTCCTCGCGCGGAACCGTGCAAGGCGACGAGGATGTTATCGGCGACGGAGTAGCGTTCGCAGGAGTGGCCAAGTATCCCGCGCGGGTGAAGTGTGCGTTACTCGGCTGGATGGCGTTTAAAGATGCGCTGGCGCAGGCCCACGCGACCTTCGAGGAGGTTCATCAATGAGCGAAACCACGGCGGCCGATCAAGAATTACTCGGCGAGCTCGAGGAGGCGATGCACGACGTGGTCGACCCGGAACTGGGCATCAACGTGGTCGATCTCGGGCTGGTCTACGGCATGAACGTGGAGGCGGGTGACGAAGGAACGGTTGCCCTCATCGACATGACATTGACTTCGGCGGCCTGTCCCCTGACCGATGTCATCGAGGATCAGTCGCGGTCCGCACTAGTCGGCACGGGTCTGGTCGACGATATCCGCATCAATTGGGTGTGGAACCCGCCGTGGGGCCCAGACAAGATCACCGACGACGGTCGCGAGCAACTGCGCGCGCTCGGTTTCACCGTCTAGGAAGGCACGCCCAGCGCCAGTAGGGCGACGTCGTCTTCCACTCCGGGCCCAAGTTCGTCGAGCAAGGCCTGCAATGCCGCCATGATTTGCGAGGCGGTCGCTGGAGCGTGTGCCGTCGCGAAACGCAGCAGCGCACCCTCATCGTCGTAACGTTGCCGGCGATGACCGGTCCGTGCCTCGGTCAGCCCGTCCGAATAGAGCAACAATGTGTCGCCGGCACCCAGTTCGAGGCGAACGGACACGAAATCGGGCTTTCGGATCATGCCGACCGCCTGGCCGCCGACGGTGCTCACTTCGCTGGCATCACCGGACGACCGCAGCAGCAGTGCCGGCGGGTGCCCGCCGCTGGCCAGGTGTACTTCCACGCCTTCGGGCGTCGGACGCAACGTGCCAACGATGACGGTGGCAAACGCGGTCAGATCGCCGGCGGGACGCTGGAACAACATGCTGTTCAGGGTGTGCAGCACAGCGACGGGGTCTTCGTTGATCACCGCGGCCGTGCGCAGCGTGTATCGCGTCAGCGAGGTCACTACCGCCGCCGAGGCGCCCTTGCCGGCCACGTCTCCCAGGAAAAATCCCCAGGTGTCCTTCGACAGCGGGAACAGGTCGTAGAAGTCGCCGCCCACTTCGTCGGTGGCGGCGTAGTAGTGCGCCGCGGCTTCCACCATTGGGGGCGGGAACAGCGACGGCGGCAGCAACGAGCGCTGCAGGGTGGTGGCCAACAGTTGCGCGCGGGCGCGTTCGGCTTCGGCGCGGCGCCGTTCATCGAGCAGTTCACGCTCATAGGAACGGCGCCTGCGCGCATCGTGGATGGCCATCCGAATGATCTCCGGCGAGCCGTCGGCGCCTGCCGCGACGTTCGCGGTGATCAGCACCGGCAGCCGGGTCGCGTCGGACTTCATCAGGTCCAACGCCATTTCCGTAACCGCCCCGTTGACCTGTAGTAACGGGGCGAAGTGAGTTTCATAGTGGATACGCGCGCCGGCGCTGAACAGCTCGGTGAACCGCCGGCCTACCAACTCATCAGTCGGGGACCCCAGCCACTCGGCCAAGGTGCGGTTGACCGCCGTGATGCGTCGGTCCGGTGCGGCGCACAGCAGTCCACAGGGTGCGTGGTCGAAGAACTCTTCGGGCTCCCCGCCCGTCACGACGCGCCGTCGACGAACAAGGCGATCTCGGCTGCGGTGGCTTCCGGTGCGCTGAGCTGGGGGCAGTGACCGGTGGTGTCCAGCGTTACCAGCTTGCTGCCGGCGATGTGGGCGGCCACGTAGCTGCCAACTCCGGCTGGGGCGATGACGTCCTCGGCGCACTGGAGGATCAGGGTAGGCGCCGAGACCTTCGACAGGTCCGCGCGGTTGTCAGACAGGAACGTCGTGCGCGCAAATACCTTGGCGCAGGCGGGGTCAGTGCGACAGAAAGTCTCGGCGAGCTCCTCGGACAGTTCGGGGCGACCCGGGTTA
>JAVROZ010000113.1:0-4488 GCA_032162485.1 Mycobacterium sp. | reverse complement strand
TTGGAACGTCGAACGGCAGCCGATGCGGTCACCGGCCTCACCCTGGCCGACGGCGCGCTGACGGTGTTGTGGCATTCGATCACCTGGCAGTACCTGTCCACCGACGAACGCGCGGCGGTCCGCGCCGGGATCGATCGCCTGGCCGGGCAGGCCAGCGCCGGCTCGCATTTCGCCCATCTGACCCTCGAGCCCGCGCGCGACGGGCCGGGCAGCCCGCTGAGATTTCTGGTCCGGGTTGCCGTCTGGCCGGGCGGCGAAGCTCAGCTGCTGGGTGAATGCCATGCCCACGGTCCGCCGGTGAACTGGCAATAGTGCCGCTGCGCAAAAATTTTCAGGCCCGCGCCGTCGGAAATTCGCCCGCCACGACGACGATAAGGATGTGAGCGCCCAACCGGAACGCCATCCTGACGCTCGTCACACGCTGTTGGCGCTGTACGACGAGGCGCTGCCGGTGGTGTACGGCTATTTCGTTCGCCGCTGCGGCGATCGTGGGACCGCTGAGGACCTGACCTCGGATACGTTCCTGGCGGCTTGCCAGACAGTCAAAGATGTCGGCGGACGAGGCCATCCGCCACCGATCGCGATCCCCTGGCTGCTCGGGGTGGCGCGGCACAAGCTCGCCGACCACTACCGGCGCCGCCGTGATCCCATGCCGGTGGCCGACCCGCCGGAGCCGCCCGGCGCGACCGATGACTGGGACGCGGAGCTGGATCGACTGGTCGCCGAAAGCGTGCTGCAACGGCTGAGCGAACCACACCGCGCCGTGCTGGTACTGCGCTACATGGACGACTGCAGCGTCGGGGAATGCGCTGAACTGCTCGGACGCACACTGCACGCCACCGAGGCGTTGCTGGTTCGTGCCAAAAAGGCGTTCAGAAAAGAGTATCCGGAAGGAGGCACATCATGAGTGAGCGCGAACCGCTGCGCGTGCTGCACACCGATGACCTTCCGGTGCAACCCAATCCGGCGTTCGCCGCACGACTGCGCCGACGCCTGGATGCACTGATGTCCATGCCTGAGACAAATCTGCGGAGGATTGACATGAGCACCCAAGCGATAGCCGATCTACAGAGTGCGCAGACCGAGGTCCCCCGCCCTGCCGCCCTGCCCTACCTGTGCGTGTCGGATGCGCGGGCCGCGATCACCTGGTACACCGATGCGTTCGGCGCGATGGTGGTCGGAGAGCCAATCGCGATGGACGACGGGCGAATTGGGCATGCGGAGCTCCAAATCAATGGTGGCGTTCTGTATCTGGCCGACGAGTACCCCGAAATCGGGCTGCGGGCTCCGGCGCCGGGCGCGGTTTCGGTCAGCCTGATGCTGCATGTCGATAGCACCGATGCGGCGTTGGGCCGGGCACGTGAGTACGGTGCGACCGTCGTGCGGGAAATCGAAGAGGGCCACGGAACCCGCAACGCGACCATCATTGATCCGTTCGGCCATCGCTGGATGCTCAGTGGCCCCACGGTCACAGTTGGAATCCAGCACGGCGACATCGGTTACGTCTCGGTGTGGACGCCCGACGCCGAGCGCGCCGCCGCCTTCTATGGGCATGTCCTGGGCTGGACCTACGATCCGGCGACGCATGAGGTGACCAATACCGAGCTTCCGACAGGTATTCTCGCCAGCCCGGGTACACCGACCCTGTTCTGCTGCTACGCCGTCACGGATCTGGGAGCGGCTCACGCGGCCATCACGCGGGCCGGCGGCACGCCCGGCGAAGCCCGGCGAACGGCGCACGGCACGATAATGGACGCTACCGACCCACAGGGCACCGCCTTTGCCGTCTTCGAGCCTGATGCCGGCCGGAAACGCCCGGAGCTCAACGGGTCTGGGCCCGGCGAGCTGTCGTATGTCACCTACGAGGTCACCGACGCCGCCGCGTTCCGTGACTTCTACGGCCAACTGTTGCGGTGGACCTTCGAACCCGGCCGGGTCAAGGATGGCTGGCAGGTGCAGGCCACCCATCCGATGGCCGGTGCCGCGGGCGGCAGCGCGCGACCAAGCACCGTGCCGATGTGGACCGTCGCCGACATTGACGCGGCGGTCGCGCGGGTCCGCGAGGCCGGCGGCACCGTGCTGGCCGAGCCATCACGACAGCCGTACGGCGTGTCCGCCGAGTGCACCGACGATCAGGGCGCGCGCTTCTACCTCGGCCAGTTCTAAGCGAGCATCTCCGAGATGGGAGTGGCGGCGGCGACCTTGCCGCGCGCCTTCATGACCTTGCCCGGCAAGCCACCCCCGACCACGCCGACCAGCACACCGTCGCGCTCGTAGTACGCCAGGAACTTGCGGCCGTCGTCCTCGACCAGGTGCACGATGTCGGTGGCTTCCGGCTCCCCCAGGCACTGGATCTTGACGTCGTACTGGTCACTCCAGAAGTAGGGCACTACGACATTGGTCGGCACGTCGCGCCCCAGCATGGCGGGCACCACGACCCGGGCCTGGTCGGCGACGTTGCTCCAATGCTCCACGCGCGCTTGATGTCCCGTCGTGTCGCGCCAAGAGGCGACATCGCCGAGTGCCCAGACGTTCGGCACACTGGTGCGGCCGGCCTCGTCGCAGATGACGCCTTTATCGGCTTTGTCGACCTCGATGCCGCTGCCGTCGAGCCACTCGGTCGCCGGGCGTGAACCGATGCCGACGACCACCAGGTCGGCGGCGAGTTCGGCGCCATCGCTGAGGACCACCGTGTCCACGTGTCCCTGTCCCCGGACCTCGGCGACTCCGAGCCCGGTGCGCACGTCAACGCCTTCGTCGCGATGCAGACGCGTCACCAGTCCGCCGATCTGCTCACCGAGCACCGATGCCAGCGGCGTCGGCTGCGGTTCGACCAGCACCACGTCAACGCCGAGCCCTCGCAAACTGGCCGCCACCTCGCAGCCGATGAAACCGGCCCCGATCACCACGGCCCTCTTTGCCGACGACGCGTGGGTGCGCAGCGCCATGCACTCGTCGAACGACCGCAGTACCCGGATGCCCTCCAGATCGGGAAAGCTCGGGATGCGCCGTGGCACCAGGCCGGTGGCAATGACGAGTTCGTCGTAACGGAGCGAGGTGCCGTCGGCCAGTGTCACTGTCTGGGCCGCGGTGTCGATGTTGGTGGCTGCCGCGCCCAAGCGCAGGGTGACGTCTTTCTCGTCGTACCATTCGCGCGGTTTGAGGGCAGTGTCGTCGACCTCGGCGCGCAGCACCTCCTTGGACAGCGGCGGCCGATCGTAGGGCAGGTGCGCCTCGTCGCTGACGATGGTCAGCGGGCCGGTGTACTCCGCACGGCGCAGCTGCTCGGCGGTCCGAGCGGCGGCCAATCCGCCGCCGACGATCACGATTCCGTTGCTGAAGCCTTCGCTGCTCACGTGCTCGTTCATAGCACGGTCGACAATCAGTACTTCAACGCGCCCTTGTCGACGGGGATTTGTGTGCCCGACTGGGTGCCCGAACCGTCACCGGCCAACCAGACGACGACGTCGGATACCTCGTCGCACGACATAAAACCCTTGTACTGCATCGGCATTGGCGGGAAGGCGTGCACGAACCGGGGATGCTCGGCGAAAACCTGCATCATTCCCTCCGGATCGATCATCAAAGTGTCGACCGAGTAGGGATGGATGGAATTGACCCGGATGCCGAATTCGCCGAGTTCGATCGCCAGCGTATTGGTCATCGCGGTGAGGCCATATTTGCTCGCCGCGTAGTGCCCGTTGCCCGGCGTGGCCCGCAGACCCGCGGCGGAGCTGACCACCACGATGGAGCCGCCGTTGCCCGCTTCGATCATCGCGGGGATCGTGGCCCGTAGGGTCCGCCAGGTACCGGTCAGGTTTATGCCGATGACGGTGTCCCACTGCTCGTCGGTGAGTTCCCACAGCCGGCCCCAATGCAGTACGCCGGCGTTGGCCACTACGACATCGAGGCGACCGAACTGCTCGACACCGTCGGCCACCAGCTGACGCAACGCCGCGTCGTCGCGGACGTCGACCTCGCGAGCCAGTACCTTGCGGCCCTCGGCCTCGACCGCACGGACGGTTTCGGCGAGATCCTCGGGAGTGGCCGGCGCATAGGTCAGGCTGTCCGAGACCGGTGCGCAGATGTCCGACGCGACGATGTCGGCGCCTTCCCGGGCCAGTCGCACCGCATGCGACCGCCCTTGGGCGCGTGCGGCTCCGGTGATGAACGCCACTTTGTTTTTGAACTGCATCACCACTGGTCCCTGGTGTGTGCGCACCGCTGGGCGGGCGGAGGTCGCTGACCGGCCGCCGCCGGTGTGTGACTGAACCGGCGTATCGACGAGCCTGACACCATGGGATGACTGGCGGATACCGAATCGCGTCGGCAATTGCGCATGTCTGCCACTGTGCTCGTGGGATCGTCGACGGCGCACCAGTATCCACCACGTGCACGGCACCCGGGGTAGCGATTCTGCCCTACTCCGGGGTGTGTCGGCCGACGAAACCTGCATCCTGCCGAGATTGCGGCCGCGCCTTGCCATCC
>JAVROZ010000112.1:0-7632 GCA_032162485.1 Mycobacterium sp. | reverse complement strand
CGTGGGCCGCACGATGGTGTGCAGCAACATGATGCCGTCGCTGGGCAGAACTTCATAGGCCGCCTTGAAGAAACGGCGAAAGCGGTGGCGGCCGAAGTGCTCGAAGGCGCCGATGGAGACAATCCGGTCGACGGGCTCGTGGAACTTCTCCCACCCCTCCAGCAGCACTCGCCGGGAGCGGGAAGTGTCCATTTCGTCGAACTTCTTCTGGACGTGAGCGGCCTGGTTCTCGGACAGCGTCAGACCGACCACATTGACGTCGTATTTCTCAATGGCTCGTCGCATGGTGGCGCCCCAGCCGCAGCCGATGTCCAGCAACGTCATCCCGGGCTCGAGGTTGAGCTTGCCCAGCGCCAAGTCCACTTTGGCGATCTGCGCCTCATGCAGCGTCATGTCGTCGCGCTCAAAGTATGCGCAGCTGTATGTCTGGGTCGGGTCGAGGAACAGCCGGAAAAAGTCGTCGGAAAGGTCGTAATGGGCTTGCACATTCTCAAAATGCGGCGTGAGTTGCAGGGACATTACGAAGAAGCCTTCCTGTTTATCGAGGTGCACGGGCAATGTCCAACAGCTCGCCCTGCACCGACCCCCCGATGCGTTCCACAAATGCTAACTGCTGTTACTGACTGTGGTCGCACCTAAGTGCCGAGGCTTAGTTTGACGGCACGTTCACATTGGGTTTACAAACGGCGTGGTGTCAGCGCCGGGCAGGCCCATATCCGAGGTTTCGCCGGATTGGCGCACGGGTTTGCCGCTGGGTGGGCGGGCGCACCGAAAAGCCTATGATGGCTGGTCAGGACGTTTGGCAGCGGTAGTCCGGTCATGCTTTCCCGGCGGGGAAGGCGGCGCAAGGAAACCCATCGGCGACGCCACGGTATGGCACCGAGCATCATGGCCAAACTCACAATGCCTCGTCAGCGGGAAAAACCGCCGCTTTCGCTTTAACCTCGCCGTTTGTCGCTGCCTGAGCTGCTCCCCAACTCGGCACAATGGGCGAAGGATGCGGCTGCGAGCGAAACTTATCCAGAGAGCCGCCAGCCTCTACGATCCCGCACAACGCGCTCCAGCTGAGCATCGTCAGATAGTCGGTCAATTCGTCGCTGGTCATCCGGGGGTCGGACATCCACGAGTGGGTGGCCAACTGCACGCCCCCGACGATCAGGTACGCCCACGGCTCCACTCCGCCGACGTCCATGCCGACCTCGCGCATCCGGCGGCGCAGCATCACCGCGATCATGCGGGCGATGATCCGCTCCGAGTCGGCGATCACTTTGCTCTTGCTGCCTGAGCTGTTCGCCATCACAAACCCGTACGGCTCAGGATTAGACGCCATGGTGTCGACGTAGACCCGGATTACTTCGCGGGCCAGGTCGTAGCCGTCCAGATTGGACGAAAGCGCTGAAGCCATGTTGGGAATCAACGTCGTCTGCGCGAAGCGCATCATCACGGCCGTTGTCAGGTCGTTCTTGTCGACGAAGTAGCGGTAGAGGACGGTTTTGGACACGCCGATTTCTGCGGCAATCTCGTCCATGCTCAAGAAGCGACTTTGGCGGCGAATCGCCTCGATCGTGCCGTCGACCAACTCATTGCGGCGCTCCACCTTGTGTTGGTGCCAGCGTCGCTTGCGACCGTCCGTCTTTCCGTTCTGATCCGGGATGTGCTGTGCCACTCTCGCCCTGTGCCATTCACTACTTAGACGTACCGATACTACGGCTTGTGGGGGTCCCGTCTGGCCGATCCGACGGACTGTGTGAGCCTTCCGACCAGTGTGGGTAACACTAACCGGTGGTTTCGATGACGGATGATGGTGTGGTGGCACACAGAGCCGAGGCCCCGGGTTCGCCGCCGGGGTTGGGTAGTAGCGCGCAGTCGCCCGGGGGGCGTCCGAACCGCACCTCACTCGCGGAGTCGTTCGCCGGGGCTGATTCGGAGGCCGATGCCGAGCGCCGGACGGCGCTGCGTCGCATGAAGGTGGTGGCGCTGAGCTTCCTGGTCGGCGCCACCGTGGTGTTCCTCGCCTGTCGTTGGGCGAATGCACACGGCGCGGCACCGTCGTGGGTCGGTTATGTCGGTGCCGCAGCGGAGGCGGGCATGGTGGGCGCCCTGGCGGACTGGTTCGCGGTGACCGCACTGTTCAAACATCCGCTGGGTATCCCGATCCCGCACACCGCGATCATCAAACGCAAGAAAGCCCAGCTCGGCGAGGGTTTAGGCACCTTCGTGCGGGAGAACTTCCTGTCGGCGGAGGTGGTAGAGACCAAGCTGCGCGACGCGCAGGTGCCCAGTCGGCTGGGGAAGTGGTTGGCCGAACCGGCTCATGCCGAGCGCGTGGCGGCCGAGACGGCAACCGTGCTGCGGGTGGGGGTGGAGCTGCTGCGGGACGAGGATGTCCAGCAGGTAATCGACCGGATGATCGTGCGTCGCATCGCCGAACCACAGTGGGGCCCGCCGGTGGGCCGCGTGCTGCAGACTCTGCTGGCCGAAAACCGCCAGGAGGCGCTGATCCAGTTACTTGCCGACCGGGCGTTTCAATGGGCGCTCAACGCCGACGTCGTCATCCAGCGGGTCGTCGAGCGGGACTCACCCACCTGGTCGCCCCGCTTCGTCGATCATCTCGTCGGCGACCGCATCCACCGTGAGCTGATGGAGTTCACCGACAAGGTCCGCCGCAACCCCGACCACGAACTGCGTCGTTCTGCGAACCGATTCCTGTTCGAATTCGCCGATGACCTGCAGAACGATCCGGACACCATCGCGCGCGCTGATGCCGTCAAAGATCAGTTGATGGCGCGCGACGAGGTCAACAAAGCCGCGGCGACGGCCTGGGCGACGCTCAAGCGACTGGTGCTCGAGGGTGTCGATGATCCGTCCAGCACTTTGCGCACCCGCATCGCCGACACAGTGATCCGGATCGGGGAGTCGCTGCGCGACGATGCGGAGCTCCGCGACAAGGTCGATGGCTGGATGGTGCGTGCTGCCCAGCATCTGGTTTCGCAGTATGGGGTAGAGATCACAGCGATCATTACCGAGACAATCGAGCGCTGGGACGCCGAGGAGGCGAGCCGCCGGATCGAGCTTCATGTGGGCCGTGACCTGCAGTTTATCCGGATCAACGGGACTGTCGTCGGCGCGCTGGCAGGCCTGGCGATCTACGTCATCGCGCAGCTGTTGTTCTGAGACGCAGCTAACACCCGCTTGCAAAAGCAAGCACCTCTTCGTATTCTGAGGACCGTAATCGGATCACACAATGCGAGGAGTGCACGATGTCGAAGGAGGACAATGCGGACGCCAAAGTGTCCGCTGCTTCCCCGAAGGCGTCCGTGTCCCCGAAGGCGTCCGTTTCCACTAAGGCGTCCGATATCGGCAGCTTCATCAGGACGCAACGCGAGACGGCGCAATTCTCGATGCGCCAGCTTGCCGCACGGTCCGGTATCAGCAATCCGTACCTGAGCCAGGTGGAACGCGGATTGCGCAAACCGTCCGCCGACGTATTGAGCCAGATCGCCAAAGCGCTGCGAGTGTCCGCCGAGGTCCTCTACGTGCGGGCAGGGATGCTCGAACCCAGAGAGACCAGTCAGGTGCGTGACGCCATCATCTCCGACACGGCGATCACCGAGCGTCAGAAACAGGCCCTGCTGGACACTTACGCGTCGTTCATCCAGGAGAACGAAGCTATTCGTGAGGAGGATCCGAGCGAATCCGAAAACGACGGTTGACCTGCCCGTCGGCCTGAACAAGGCTGGAGATCTGGGCAGTGACCTGCATGACGGTGGTAGATCGCCAACTTTTGCGGGCAACCACACCAGAAGGGAAGTCATCGGCGCCCAGGCCTGCTGCTGGCAGAGCCAGCCGATCGGTTGGCCGGCAGGGCGAGTACTTCACTTCGACACCGACCAACGAGCGACCCGACCAATCAGGAGGTTTTCTGCAAGTCGCGTGCCAATGTCAATCAGCGGGTCTTGACTACTCCCGCCCGCGGGAGCCGACACTTGCGCCAACTTCCAAAAATCAGTAGTAACTCCGATTTCGATAACAAAGAAAGGAAACACCATGGCTGAGAACAACAACATCGAGGACCTCAAGGCACCGTTGCTTGCTGCACTTGGCGCGGCTGACCTGGCGCTGGCGACCGTCAACGATCTGCTGGCCAACCTGCGCGACCGTGCCGAGGAGACCCGCACCGACACCCGCAGCCGGGTCGAGGAAAGCCGCGCTCGCCTGAGCAAGCTGCAGGAGGACCTGCCCGAGCAGGTCGCCGACCTGCGGGAGCGTTTCACCAGTGACGAGCTGCGCAAAGCCGCCGAGGGCTACCTCGAGGCAGCGACCAGCCGTTACAACGAGCTGGTTGAGCGTGGCGAGGCCGCTCTCGAGCGGCTGCGCAGCCAGTCGGCTTTCGAGGACGCGTCCGCGCGTGCCGAGGGCTACGTCGACCAGGCTGTCGAGTTGACCCAGGAGGCGCTGGGCACCGTCGCGACGCAGACTCGCGCCGTCGGCGAGCGTGCTGCCAAGCTGGTCGGCATCGAGCTGCCCAAGAAGGAAGCGCCTGCTGCTAAGAAGGCTCCGGCCAAGAAGGCGGCCCCGGCTCCGGTGGCCAAGAAGGCCCCGGCCAAGAAGGCCCCGGCCAAGAAGGCTCCGGCCAAGAAGGTCACCCAGAAGTAATCTGGATCGCAAGAAACTCGACTCCGAGTCGCCGCAGGTCGGCGGCTCGGAGTCGACGTTTCTGAGCTGGCCCCCTTAGTCTTATGGGCGTGCGCGCCGTGAGTATCGTCCTGTACGTCTTGCAGATCGCCGTTCTGCTGACATCTGTGTATGCGTTTGTGCACGCGGCGCTGCAGCGCTCGGACGCGTATACCGCCGCCGAAAAGCTGAGCAAGCCGGCCTGGCTGGCGATCCTCGGCGGCGCCGTGGCGCTGACCTCCATCCTGGGCTTCATCTTGGGTGTGATGGGGGTCGTGTTGGCCGCGGTTGCGACCGGCGTCTACCTGGTCGATGTGCGGCCCAAGCTTCTCGAAGTGCAGGGCAAGTCGCAGTAGCGGATGAAGATCCTCGCGCTTGCGCCCGCGGCAGCGGCGCTGGTGTCGCTGCTTGGTGCGGCTCCAGCGGTCGCCGAGCCGGGCGCCGCCGGGTCCGCCGGCGCTTCGTCTTCGCCGCCATACGTCGACCACACCGAATGGGTGTACTGGGGGCGGGGATCCAGTCTGCGCGTCTATCCGACCCCGTCGGGGCGCGTCGCGGCACGGACAACGGGCACCACTGCCGCCTCCGACGAGGCCTGGACGGAAGTCCTCATGCGGTCACCGGACGCCGACACCTCCGGCATGCACGCGCAGTTCGCCTGCCACTGGCAGTTCGCCGAAGTTGTACAGCCCGGCAAGATCAGCTGGAACCTCGAGCCGTGGCGTCCGGTCGTTGACGACGCCGAGATGGTCGCATCGGGCTGTAACCCGGGCGGCCAGGAAGAACCGTTCTGATGTCCCAGCAACCGACGCGGCGCCAACTCGCCGCAATGGTCGACCACACCCTGCTCAAGCCGGAGGCCACGCACGCCGACGTGGTGGCCTTGCTTGCCGAAGCCATCGAGCTCGGCGTCTACGCGGTATGCGTCTCGCCGCCGATGGTGCCAGTTGTCGCCGCTGCCGGCACCGGGGGCGTGCGTGTCGCGGCAGTGGCGGGCTTTCCGTCGGGTAAGCACCGTCCGCGGTCAAGGCGCAGGAGGCGGCTGCGGCCATAACGGCCGGCGCTACGGAGATCGACATGGTGATCGACGTTGGCGCCGCGCTGGCGGGTGACTTCGACGCCGTGCGGTCTGACATCGCAGCCGTGCGCGCCGCTACGGTCGGCGCCGTGCTGAAGGTGATCGTGGAGTCGGCGGTGCTGCTCGACCAGTCAGGCGAGCGAACACTGACCGCCGTGTGTCGTGTTGCCGAGGCCGCCGGTGCCGATTTCGTCAAGACCTCGACCGGCTTCCATCCCGCCGGCGGCGCAACGGTGCGTGCCGTTGAGGTGATGAGCGCGACCGTCGGGGGAAGGCTGGGCGTCAAGGCCAGCGGCGGCATCCGCTCGGCCGCTGACGCAGTCGCCATGCTGGCCGCCGGCGCCACCAGGCTGGGTTTGTCGGGTACTCGAGCCGTGCTGGAGGCGCTCAGCCCGGCCTGAGCCAGTCGTCAGACGACGAACTCACAGATCGGCAAAGCAGGGATCGGTGTCGCCGGCCGGGATGGTGGCGTTACGCGACGAGAACTTGGCGACTACGCCGCTGTCGGTGACCTCGACGTTGTCCGCATGAATTCCCAACGGAAATTTCTTGGTCAGGCTCGACGTGTACTCGTCCAGGGTCGACTGCACCGATTCCTTGGGCAGCGAGAAACCCAGGGTGTTGAAGCTGACGATCTGCAGCTGCAGCCCGCCGTCCTTGATTTGCGGCTTGGCGACGATGTCGTTCAGCATCCCTTTCAGTTCGACGGTGCCGTCTTTGGGATGAGTGGTCACGTTGCTGGTGACGAACTCGCCCAAGATCGGAATCGCGTTCTGGACCGTCTGTTTGATGCCATCCGCCGTCCAGGTGAGAGTGGCGTCGATCGCGCCGATCGTGCCCTTGGAGTCGGCCGTGTTATCGAGCTTGACGTCTTTGATGCTGAGCTGCAGCTTCATGCCCTTGGCGTCGCTGATCTGGTTGCCCGCAGTCTCGATCGAGATGTTGGTGTAGTGGTCGGTTAAGACCTGCCACGTCACCAGCGGCGCCACCCCGAACGACGCGGTGGCCTGGTCCTTGACCTTGCACGCCGTGGCGGCTGCGATCTTGTTGTTCGCCTCGTTGCGGATGTACAGCTCGACGCCGATCAGTGCCGCGACGACCAGTGCAAACACGATGACCACCACCAGCAGGATCGCCAGGGGGTCGCGAAGTCGGCGCTTCTTTTTCGTCTTTACCTCGGCCGGCTGGTCTGCCGGTGTGGCCACCGGAGTGGTCTGACCGGCAGCCGCACCAGGCGGGGGCTGGTTGATTCGCCTCGTGTCCGCGCTGCCCACGGCGAAGTTCTCGGTCGGTTGCGACGAAGGTGGCGGCTGGTACCGAGGAGCCCGGGGATCACCGGGATGAAGCCGCCCTCCTTGGGGGCCACCAGGGGCGGGGGGTCGGCCGAGTGGGCCTTGATCGTCTGGACGTCCCCAATTCGGTGGGTCGTTGCGAGGTCCCTGCGGAGTCGTCACCCCAGAGATTCTGCCCTATCGGCGTGAACAAAGCTTGCGCGGTTGCGCAGCACCGCGATCTTCTCCCGAGCTGCGGTCACCTTGTCAGTGTCGATATCGGTGACGACCAGTTGCGGCTGAGAGCCCGCCGACACCACCACCTCGCCAAACGGCGAGGCCACCAAGCTGCCGCCCACCCCCGTCGGTGCGCCCGATGTGCTGCCCGTGTCACCGGGGTCCGCCTGACCGGCGGCGGCCACGTAGCTCGTCGCATCCAACGCTCGCGCACGGGCCAGCAGCGTCCACTGCTCGAGTTTGCCGGGGCCCGAACCCCAGGATGCAGCCACCACGATCAGCTGCGCTCCGCGGTCGGCCAGCTCGGTGTAGAGCGCCGGGAATCGGACGTCATAGCAAACCGACAATCCCACTCCGACGCCGTCGACCGTG
>JAVROZ010000111.1:0-3744 GCA_032162485.1 Mycobacterium sp. | reverse complement strand
TGCTCGAAACCAACCTCGACATCGTCGTTCGGCTGCTCGCGGGCGAGACGGTGAGCGCCAAGACCGCCACGCACCAGCTCTTCGACGCAAAATTGCAGCTGGCCCCGTATTCCGACGGCGGGATCCCGCTTGCAGTGGCGGGCGTCGCCTCCCCGACCGGTGCGCGGCTGGCAGGCAAGCACGGCATCGGCCTGCTTTCCATCGGTGCAACGCTGATCATCGAGGGCTTCGACGCGCTTGCGTACCACTGGGGCATCGTCGAAGAGCGCGCAGCCGCATTCGGCAGCCAGGTCGACCGCAGCAACTGGACCCTGGTCGGGCCCATGCACATCGCCGAGACCGAGGAGCAAGCCCGCGCCGACGTGAAATTCGGACTCGAGCCTTGGTTCCACTATTTCCAGAAGGTCGCCGCCTTCCCGCAGATGACAATGCCGGGGGATCGGCTCGACGAGATGATCGACATGATCAACGAGAACGGCGCGGGAGTGATCGGCACGCCCGAGCGTGCCCGGGAACAGGTGCAGCGGCTGTGGGACCAGTCGGGCGGTTTCGGCTGCATGTTGCAGATGGGCCACGAGTGGGCGAACCCGGCGGCGACCAGACGGTCGGCCGAACTGTTTGCCGCGGAAGTGATTCCGCATTTCCAGGGCCAGGCGCAACCGACGTTGGATGCCGCCACGCGAGCCGGCCAGATGCGCGAAGGGCTGGCTCAGACGCAGTTGCAGGCCATCGAGCACATGACCAAGAAGTATGAGAGCGAGAAACGGCCCATCAATCCGGTCTGAATAGCCGCACAAGACCGGGCTTGCGGATCGAGGGCCCTAAGGGTTTTCCGTGGTCAATGGGTTGGGGGTCCCGGGATTCGTTACCCCAGGCAGATGCCCGGGGTAGGGCGGCAGCCCGGCGTTCGCTTCAGACGTCCCCGCGACCTCAACCGGAACACAACTCTTCGGGGTGAGCCCATTTTTCCATGCGCCGGGCGGATTCGGCGCGGCCGACAGCGAGCCGTCGGGGCAGCGGAACGAGCACGAACCCTCCAGCGCCCCCAGCGGAGTGATGACCGACGCGTTGAACAGGAAAATGTTGACACCGCCGACACCCTGCACGGCACCGCCGCCGTACTCGCAATGCCAGCGACTGCCGTTCTCCTCGACTGGGAAGTCGCACCAATAGTGGTAGGCCCCCATCTCCATGCCCGATCCCCCCACCCCGGGATAGTCGCACAACCCGGGGCCGGGCACGTTCCCGCCGACATCCGCCTGCGCCACAGGAACACTCAGAGCCAGCCACGCATCGGCCACTATGAAGAAAATAGCGATTTTTTTCATCATCACCTCTTCAAAGCGACCGAGTTCTCCGCCGCATCGTAGGTAATTAACCGGTCAGGGAAAACAAGCACGACGCCTTACTAATGGCCTCCTGGTGTCCCATTGAAACCTCCGCCATTCGTCAACTTATGACAAGTTTCGTCCGGCCGGTGAAAATTCACAGCTGAACAATAACCATGGCCCAGCCGGTAGCTCGCTAAAACGCGCAATTTGAAGGATGAGCACAGCCAGTACCGGTGAGATCCATCCAGCCCGCGCGCGGCGCCGGCAAGTACGCCCGGTCCACCTGATTCTCGCGGGGGCGGCGACCATCGCCATGCTCGCAGTGATCGACGCTGGGCGGCTCGATACGGAAGCGACGCTTGGATCCGTGCGGCTGGCGAATACGAGCGCTCAGTACCCCCAGACGCCACCGAATCTGGTCGCCACGGCGGCATAGCCCTCGACACCGACGATGATCAAGCGCAACAGCAGGAGCCGCAGGCTCTGCAGCAGATGCAACAGGGCGAGCAACAGGCCGAACAACAGAACGAGCAAGCCCAACAGCCTGAGCAACAGGGCCAACAAGTCGAGCAACAGGCGAACAACCCTTAGGCATCCCGGGCCGCTCGCACCGCACGCTCAAAAAGCGTTGCGCGGGAACGTTATCGGGCAGTTCCCGCTTCCCGCTCGGCCGCTGTCACCAGCTTGCCCGCGAAGAATTTGACCGCGCCGCCCATCGCCGCCTTCACCACTGGGCCGGTGCCGCGAACCTTCTCGTTGAACGAGCCGCTCCAGCGAATGTCGGTGCCGCCCGACGGGGTCGGGGTGAGAACCACCTCGCCGTGGTAGTCGTCGGCGGGCTGTGGCGAGCCGACCAGCTTGTAAACATGACGGCGGTCCTGCTCGTACTCGACGGTCTCCTCCTGCACGAACACCGGCCACATCCCGAGCTTGCGAATGGCTCCAATCCCGCCGGGGGCCGGGTCACCTTGGCGCGCCCAACTCGACGAAGCGACGATCGGCTTTGCCCAGGCCGACCAGTTACCTCCGTCGGTCACCAGCCGGAACACTGTCGCGGCCGGCGCGCTGGTGGTCTTGTTGACCTCGAACGTGAACTTGCGACCCGACATTCCTGACTCCCCAATGTGACGACTGCCCGAGATAGTGCTGCCGGGTACCCTACCGCCCAGGTGGTCGCCGACCCGTCCGGGCCAGCATCTGACCGGCAGAAATGATTCCCAGTAACGGGCGGCAGGCGTATCGAGCTGATGCTCGCCGAGCGCGACGCCTACCCGAACCGGTCAGTCGTCGGGCGACTGTTGCGCTCCGACAAGTAACCGACCTGCTGAGAGTCGCAGCCATCGATCGAGGTTAAGTTCAGCCAGGAATTCCTGGTCGTGGCTGACCACGACGATCGCACCTTGATAGGCAGCGAGTGCGCCTCGCAACTGGGCGACGCTGGAACGGTCGAGGTTGTTGGTCGGCTCGTCCAGCAGCAGCAGCTGCGGTGGCGGGTCCGCGCTGAGCAGGCACACCAAAGTGGCGCGCAACAGTTCGCCACCGGACAACGACGTGACCGCTTGATGGGCACGGCTACCGGGAAAAAGGAAGCGCGCCAGTCGCGTCCTTCGGTCGGCTTGGGGGAGCTGGGGTGCGAATGCGGCGAGGTTGTCGGCGACGGACAGGTCCGCGTCAAGGATGTCCAACCGCTGGGGCAGATAGGCGATCGGACCGCGGGTGACGTGCGTACTGTCCGCCGGGACCTGGCCGCTTATGGCACGCAGCAGGGTGGTCTTGCCGGCGCCGTTGGGACCGGTCAGTGCGATCCGCTCCGGGCCCCGGATCGTCAGGTCGATGCCCGCACCGGCGAACAACGGTTCACCGGTGAGCCGAACCTGCAGGCCCACAACGGAAAAGACCGTCCGTCCGGACGGCACCCTGGTTTCGGGCAGATCGACAACGATGCTCGGCTGCGGCCGCAGGGCGCGACCGGCCTCGTCGACCCGCCCGCTTGCCGCCTCGAGCCGTGCCGCGTGTGCGCGATCAGCCCTACCGGCCGACTCCTGAGCGCTACTCTCGCGCTTGTCCAGCAGCGCTCTGGGCAGACCCAGGTGCTGCCGGTTGCGCACCGCGGTACCGGTCCGGCGGGCGGCACGTTCCCGGGCCTTCTGCCTGTCCCGCTGTTGGCGTTGGAGGTCCACTTCGGCGCTGCGCAGATTCTGTTCGGCGTTGTCCTGCTCACGCCTCAGAGCTTGCTCGTAGAACGTGTAATTGCCGCCATAGCAGCGTATTCCGTTACGCGTCAGCTCCGCTATGCGGTCCATGCGCTGCAGCAGCTGCCGATCATGACTCGCCACCACCAGACATCCGGCGTAACCGTCTAGCGCGGTGTAGAGCCGGGTGCGGCCGTGCCGGTCGAGATTGTTGGTGGGCT
>JAVROZ010000110.1:0-4326 GCA_032162485.1 Mycobacterium sp. | reverse complement strand
GGGGAGCGTCGGCCCGCTGAACCCGTTGCCAATGAAGGCTTTGACTGGTCGAGTGCGGAAAAAGAAGTCGCCGACATCATTGCGCCCGCGTTCGTCGAGGACAGCGCGGACGTCGTCGATGAAAACGATTTCGACGTGCTGCAACATAGCAACGTGCGGCTGGCCGATGTCGCCGGCATGGCCGATGTCAAACAGCAACTTGAGCTTTCGCTACTGGGGCCGATTCGTAACCCCGCGCTGATGAAGGCGTACAAGATCTCGGCACGCGGTGGGCTGCTGCTGTACGGGCCGCCCGGTTGCGGGAAAACCCATATCGCCAAAGCGATTTCAGGTGAGCTGGGCGCCAGTTTCTACCAAGTCGGACTGGCTGATGTGCTGCACCGCTGGCTGGGGGAGAGCGAACGCAGCATCCGCTCGGTCTTCGACAACGCCCGCCGTAACGCGCCATGCGTGTTGTTCTTCGACGAGGTTGATGCGTTGGGCCACCGGCGTTCTGCGCTGAGCGGCAGCTCCGGGATGCGGATGGTGGTCAATGCCCTACTGGAGGAACTGGACACCGCCGGCTCAATCAATGACGGCGTGTATGTGCTCGGTGCGACCAACGCCCCCTGGGATGTCGACCCGGCGATGCGGCGTCCCGGACGCTTCGACCGGACAATCTTCGTGGGTCTGCCCGATGCGGACGCCAGAGCGGGCATACTGCGGTACCACCTGAGGGATCGGCCGGTTTCGGGCATCGACCCCAAGGCGATCGCCGGCCGTACCGACGGATTCTCGGGTGCCGATCTGGCGCATATCTGCGACAGTGCAACACAATTGGCGATGGCCGATTCGATGCGCAGCGGACAGGTGCGCCCGGTGACCATGGCGGACGTCACTGCCGCAACCGCGCAGATCCGGCCTAGCACCGGGCCGTGGTTCGAGACCGCGCGCAATGTCGTCGAATTTGCCAACAACGACGGCACTTACGACGAGCTGGCAAAGTATCTGCGACGCAGGAAAAATCGGTAATGACAGACTCCGGCCCCGATCAGGTGGCCGAGGCCATTGTCGTTTCCGACGCTTACATCAGCTCGAAGAATTACACGCAGGGACGGGAAGTCCTGCGCCGAGTGTTGGCCGAATACCCCAACGATCCGGTCTTGTTGGCGCACAACGCGCGTGCCGAGTATCTACTCGGCAATCACGTCGATGCCGCATTGAGCGCGTACGCCGCCTTGTCTGCCGATCCGCACGACGAGCTCGCCATGCGGATCTACGCGCTGTCGCTGGACGGACAGGGGCGTGGCCAAGAGGCACTGTGGATGGCTTGGCGGACAGTGGTCGAGCATCCGAATGAGGCTCTAGCGCATCGGCTCTACGCCAGAGTGCTGCAGAAGGCGCGACGGCCCCTCGACGCCCTGGTCGAGGTGGACGAGGCGCTGCGGCTGGGTCCGACCGACGTCGATACGCTGGTACTGCGCGGTTCGATCCTGCACGATATGGGCCGAATCCCCCAATCCACCGCGGCGTATGAGCAGGCGCTGGCGCTGGAGCCGGCCAATGCCGAGGCGCTGAACAACTTGGCCGTCAATCGGCTCCGCAGCGGCAAGTTCAGCCACGCGTTGCGTGGCTTTCTCGGGGCTGCGGGCAGTGACCCGACGTTGGGAAATCTGGTCCGCCGCAATATCGGTGCGGTCCTGGCAACGATGTTGCGTCGGGTCACTGTCGCCGCGGTGATGTTGGGAGTGCTGTCCGCATTTGTCGGTTCTTCGCACGGAGCGGATTTCCGCACAGTGCTGCTACGAGTGCTCACCGTAATGCTCGTTCTGGTGTTGATCGGCAACGTTGTCTGGCTGCTTCGAGTGGTACCGCGTCCAACATTGATTTCCGTGCTGCGAGGCCGTGCGTCTGTGGTCGTCCGCATCGTCCATGCGGTGTTTGCGATGGCTGTCGGGGCTTGTGCCGTCGTCTTCGATGGGCCCCCTTGGACGGTTCCGGCAGGGGTACTCGTGGCCGTCTGTGGTCTGGTAATTGTTCGGTTCGGACTGCACTTTTGACTGATCGAGCTGAACCGTAGGATCCCACCATGGCTGACCGTCCCGTGACCCTGCTCGACAAGTCCGATGTGCTCACGGGTCTTTTCGCGGTGTGGGACGACCTCGAAGCTCTGCTGGGCGGCCTGTCCGAGCCCGATTGGCAGGCGCCGAGCGCCCTGGCCGGTTGGGACGTGAAGGCGGTGGCGTCGCACATCATCGGCACCGAGTCGTTCCTGCAGGGCATCAACCCGCCGGCGCCGGATATTGACGTATCGGCGCTCGCGCATGTCCGCAATGACATCGGGGTGATGAACGAATGCTGGGTGCGGCAACTCAGCGGGGAATCGGGTGCCCAGGTGCTCCAACGGTTCCGCGAGATCACCGCCACGCGTCGCAAAGTCCTGGAGGGACTCTCTGAGGACGAGTGGAACGCAGTCAATCCGACACCCGCGGGCTCGGACAGCTACGGGCGGTTCATGCGGATACGGCTCTTCGACTGCTGGATGCACGAGCAGGACATCCGTATCGGTTTGGGGCGGCCGTCGTCCGACGATCAGCTCGACGGTCCGGCGCTGCGGCTGTCCCTCGACGAGATCGCGGCCACGATGGGGTTCGTCGTGGGCAAGCTGGCCAAAGCGCCCGAGGGCTCGCGGGTCCTGTTCGACCTGACCGGCCCGTCGGCCCGAGAGGTTCGCGTCAGCGTCAACGGTCGCGCCCAACTGGTGGACGATTTTGGTGGGCAGCAGCCGACGGTGACGATGCGCGTGGACGCGCTGCAGTTCACCAGGCTTGCCGGCGGGCGGCCGTTATGCCCCGCCCGCAGCCAGGACGTCGAGCTCGATGGTGACGAAGATGTGGCCGGTCGGCTCGTCGAACGCTTGAATTTCGTGATCTGACGGCCTGTTTCGCTGCGCAAACAGCTTGTCGCCATCGCGGCCCGCCTGCAAAAAAGCGATCTAGGTCACAAGATCGCCGCATATGTGAATCTCGCGAAACGGATGGGTAGCCGACCTATTACCGGCGCCCGGGAGCGCCAAACCCCAAGCGAATTCTAGGAGGCAATAGTAAATGACTGCACCGGATACGACCCGATTGCTCGCGCAGCTGCGGACTCTGCTCGACTTGACCCACACTGAAATTCAGGTCGCAGAAACCCGCGTCGCTCAAGCACGTACCGAGGCGGTGCGTGACGAACTCACGCAGAACGCGTCGAACGGTCGTGAGCGAGCCGAAGCCATTGAGGGCGCGATACGAAACCTGGGGGGATACCCCGATGTGATCGGGCCATTCCTGGGTCGCGCCGCCGCGGCCGTCAAAGCACTGACCGAGCAAGCCACCCCGTTCGACGAGGCGCTGCTGGGTGACCTCGCGCTCGAGGACCAGTTGCTGGACCGCGCACGCTACACCAAGGCGCTGGCCGTCGCCGCGAAGGAGACGGAGATTGTGAGCCTGGCAGACCGCCTGATCACCGCACACGCGGCCACGGTGGAGTGGCTGACGACTGTGCTTGCTGAGGATGCGCTCGGCGGACCGGCGGCACTGCGCCGCACGCCGCTGCAGGTTGCTGCCGGCACCGCGGTGAAGCTCGTCAATCTGCCGGTTGCATGGTCGGTCCGTGGGCTTGACAGGGCCGTGGAGACACTGCGTTCCACCGGCCCGGCATTCAACGAGTTGGTCCAACGCGGTGGCAATGCCACCGATATCGCGACCAAGGCCCTCGCCGCTTCGCGGGATGCAGCTTTGGAGGCCGCCGAGAAGGTCACCCGCAGTGAAGGTGCTGACCGGGCTGCCAACGCCCTGCACACCGGACGCGCCGCAGCCGGTGTGTTGGATGCCAGCGAGCTGCCCATCCCCGACTATGACGAGCTCAACGTCACCGACGCGGTGGCTGCGGTGAAGGAACTCAGTGCTCCTGAAGACCTTCGGGCGATCATCGCCTACGAAGAGGCGCACAAGAACCGTCAACGCATCGTATCGGCGGGCCAGACCCGGGTGGCTGCCATCGCCCAAGAGGTGGTTGGCATCAGGTAGCGCAACCGCGGATAGAGCATTTCGCTCTTCTCAACCGAGTGCCTCCGGACGTCGCCGTCCGGGGGCACTCGTTTTGGGGAGGGGAATTTAAATGCGTCGCCGCTCGTTGACGTGCGCGTATCATGAGAGGTCCTGCCGGAAAGTCGGCGGGGGTGCGAGGGGCTGAACGGTTTCGACTTCGCGCATCGAATCAAGGGAAGCGTGCCGGTGCAGGCAAGAGACCACCGTAAGCGTCGTTGCAACCATATAAGCGCCGATTCACATCAGCGCGACTACG
>JAVROZ010000109.1:0-4556 GCA_032162485.1 Mycobacterium sp. | reverse complement strand
CCGCTGATAGACCATGTGCGCGGCAGAGGACTGCTGCTGGGCATCGTGCTGTCCGCGCCCCACGCCAATGATGTTGAGATGGCCGCCCGCGAGGCCGGTTACCTGGTGAATGCGGCTGCACCCAACGAGATTCGGATGGCTCCCCCGCTGATCATCACCGAATCCCAACAGGACGGCTTCGTCGCCGCACTGCCGGGGATCCTCGACGCCGCCGGAGCTCACGATGCCTAGGCATTTTCTGCGCGACGACGACCTCACCCCGCCGGAGCAGGTCGAGGTCCTCGAACTGGCCGCCGAACTCAAGAAGAGCCCGTTCAGCCGTCGCACCCTGCAGGGACCGCGGGGGGTCGCGGTCATCTTCGACAAAAACTCCACCCGCACCAGGTTCTCCTTCGAGATGGGGATCGCCCAGCTCGGCGGGCACGCCGTCGTCGTCGACGGTCGCAACACCCAGCTCGGCCGCGATGAAACTCTAGAGGACACCGCAAGAGTGCTGTCCCGCTTCGTCGATGCCATCGTATGGCGGACCTTCGGGCAGGAGCGGCTGATCGCCATGGCCGCTACCGCAACGGTCCCCGTCGTCAACGCGCTCTCCGACCAGTTTCACCCGTGCCAGGTATTGGCCGACCTCCAGACCATCGCCGAACGCAAAGGGTCGCTCAACGGTCTTAAAATGACCTACTTCGGCGACGGCGCCAACAACATGGCTCACTCCCTGATGCTGGGCGGGGTCACCGCGGGCATGCACGTCACCGTCGCGGCCCCCGAAGGTTTCACGCCGAATCCGGACGTGGTCGCCGCTGCCGAGCAGCGCGCCGGGGAAACCGGCGCCCAGGTGGCCTTGACGACCGACGCCGACGCTGGGGCGGCGGGCGCCGACGTTCTGGTGACCGACACCTGGACATCCATGGGCCAGGAAAACGACGGGCTGGACCGCGTCGAGCCGTTTCGACCGTTCCAGGTCAACCAGCGACTGCTCAACCTGGCTGACACCGAAGCCATTGTGCTGCATTGCCTTCCGGCGCATCGCGGCGAGGAGATCACCGACGAGGTGATGGACGGGCCGGCCAGTGTGGTGTGGGACGAGGCCGAAAACCGGCTGCATGCGCAGAAGGCGCTGCTGGTGTGGTTGCTGGAGCGGCGCTCATGACCAGCGGAGGGGCCAAGGCGGCACCCGAGGTGAGCGGAAACCGCGCAGGCCGACAGGCTCGCATCGTGGCGATCCTGTCCACGGCCGAGGTGCGCAGCCAAAGTGAACTGGCGGCCCGGCTTGCCGCCGAAGGCATCGAGGCCACCCAGGCGACTTTGTCACGCGATCTCGAGGAACTGGGCGCGGTCAAACTGCGCGGGGTGGACGGCGGCGTCGGCGTCTACGTCGTCCCCGAAGACGGCAGCCCGGTGCGCGGCGTCTCCGGTGGCACCGGCCGACTGTCGCGGCTGCTCGGTGAACTGCTCGTATCTACCGATTCCAGCGCGAACCTCGCGGTGCTGCGCACCCCGCCCGGCGGCGCCGACTACCTGGCCAGCGCCATCGATCGCGCCGCGTTACCGTACGTCGTCGGCACCATCGCCGGCGACGACACCGTGTTTGTGGCTGCCCGCGACCCGATGACCGGCGCTGAGCTGGCTGGGGCCTTAGAAGGCCTTCGAAGAGCTCACGTAGACCTCAAATAAGCTGCTGCAGACTTGTCAACATAAGGAGAACTGTTCATGTCAGAGCGCGTCATCCTGGCGTATTCCGGCGGTCTGGACACCTCGGTGGCCATCAGCTGGATAGGCAAGGAGACCGGCCGCGAGGTCGTTGCGGTGGCGATCGACCTCGGCCAGGGCGGCGAGGACATGGAAGTCGTGCGCCAGCGGGCGCTGGACTGCGGCGCGGTCGAGGCGGTGGTCGTTGATGCCCGCGACGAGTTCGCCGAGGGCTACTGCCTGCCCACCATTCTCAATAACGCGCTGTACATGGACCGCTACCCGCTGGTCTCGGCCATCAGCCGGCCGCTGATCGTCAAGCATCTGGTCGCGGCGGCACGCGAGCACGGTGGCGGAATCGTCGCGCACGGCTGTACCGGCAAGGGCAACGACCAGGTCCGGTTCGAAGTCGGATTCGCTTCGCTGGCACCGGGTCTCGAGGTACTGGCGCCTGTCCGCGACTATGCGTGGACGCGCGAGAAGGCGATCGCCTTCGCCGAAGAGAACGCCATCCCGATCAACGTCACCAAACGCTCGCCGTTCTCGATCGACCAGAACGTCTGGGGCCGCGCGGTGGAGACCGGATTCCTCGAGCACCTGTGGAACGCGCCCACCAAGGACGTCTACGACTACACCGAAGACCCCACCGTCAACTGGAACACCCCCGACGAAGTGATCGTCGGCTTCGAAAAAGGCGTGCCGGTATCAATTGATGGAAGCTCGACGTCCGTTTTGCACGCGATCGAGGAACTCAACCGTCGCGCCGGGGCGCAGGGTGTCGGACGACTCGACGTCGTCGAGGACCGACTGGTGGGTATCAAGAGCCGTGAAATTTACGAGGCGCCGGGGGCCATGGTGCTCATCACCGCCCACGCCGAACTCGAGCACGTCACCTTGGAGCGCGAGCTGGGACGGTTCAAGCGCCAGACGGACCAGCGCTGGGCCGAGTTGGTGTACGACGGGCTGTGGTATTCGCCGTTGAAGATCGCGCTGGAGAGCTTCGTGGCCAAGACCCAGGAGCACGTCACCGGCGAGGTGCGGCTGGTCCTGCACGGCGGCCACATCTCTGTCAACGGTCGGCGCAGTGCCGAGTCGCTGTACGACTTCAACCTGGCCACTTACGACGAGGGCGACAGCTTTGACCAGTCGATGTCGAAGGGCTTCGTCTATGTGCATGGGCTGTCGTCCAAGCTCTCCGCCCGCCGGGACCTGGCCAGCGAGGCGTGAGCACCAATCAGGGTTCCTTGTGGGGCGGTCGGTTCGCCGGCGGTCCGTCCGACGCGCTGGCCGCGCTGAGCAAGTCCACTCACTTCGACTGGGCGCTGGCTCCCTACGACGTCACCGCTTCGCGGGCCCACACCATGGTGCTCTACCGGGCCGGACTGCTGACCGAAGACCAGCGTGACGGCCTGCTGGCGGGCCTGGACAGCCTTGCTGCGGACCTTGCCGACGGCAGCTTTGGCCCGCTGGTCACTGATGAGGACGTGCACGCCGCGCTGGAACGCGGCCTGATCGACCGGGTGGGGCCAGACCTGGGCGGACGGCTGCGGGCCGGACGGTCCCGCAACGACCAGGTGGCCACCCTGTTCCGAATGTGGCTGCGCGACGCGGTGCGGCGGGTCGCCGACGGTGTGCTTGACCTTGTCGGGGCGTTGGCCGAACAGGCCGCCGCCCACCCGACGGCCATCATGCCCGGCAAGACCCATCTGCAGTCCGCCCAGCCGATATTGCTGGCCCACCACCTGCTCGCGCATGCCCAGCCGTTGCTGCGCGACGTCGACCGAATCGTCGACTTCGACAAGCGCGCCGCCATATCTCCGTACGGTTCAGGCGCGCTGGCGGGATCGTCGCTGGGCCTGGATCCCGACGCAATCGCCGCGGACCTGGGTTTTTCCGCCGCAGCTGACAATTCCGTCGACGCGACCGCCGCCCGGGACTTCGCCGCCGAGGCGGCGTTCGTCCTAGCTATGATCGGCGTCGACTTGTCCCGGTTGGCCGAAGACATCATCATCTGGAGCTCGACGGAATTCGGCTATGTGACTTTGCACGACTCGTGGTCCACCGGTAGCTCGATCATGCCGCAGAAGAAGAACCCCGACATCGCCGAATTGGCCCGTGGCAAGTCCGGGCGATTGATCGGCAACTTGGCTGGGCTGCTGGCGACGCTGAAAGCCCAGCCGCTGGCCTACAACCGTGACCTGCAAGAGGACAAGGAACCGGTGTTCGATTCGGTAGCCCAGCTGGAGCTGCTGCTACCCGCGATGGCCGGCTTGGTAGGCAGCCTGACGTTCCACGTCGAGCGCATGGCCGCGCTAGCGCCGGCCGGCTACACGCTGGCCACGGATATCGCCGAATGGCTTGTCCGACAGGGCATTCCGTTCCGATCTGCCCACGAAGCGGCCGGTGCCGCGGTGCGTGCCGCGGAGCAGCGGGGCATCGGGCTGCAAGAACTGACCGACGACGAGCTCGCCGCCGTCAGCCCTGAGCTGACGCCGAGTGTTCGTGACGTGTTGACCATCGAGGGCTCGGTGTCCTCACGCGACGCCCGGGGCGGCACCGCGCCCGCGCGGGTGGCGGATCAACTGAACACCGTGGTCCAGGTTGCGGGCCGGTTGCGCAACCAGCTGAGACGCTGAGCGCCGTGCCGTTCCTTTGCCGGGGACATTAAGGCCGACTAAGCTTAAGGGTTCGAAGGATCCGTTTGAACGTTGCGGCATTGATGTTCGTATCAAAGGGGTGGGACCAATGAGTGTCATCGCAGGGGTCTTCGGTGCCCTGCCCCCCAACCGCTATACCCAGCGCGAACTCACCGACTTCTTCGTCAGCATTCCGGAAGTCGAGGGCTACGAAGACATAGTTCGGCAGCT
>JAVROZ010000108.1:0-4854 GCA_032162485.1 Mycobacterium sp. | reverse complement strand
CCGAGCTGCAGTGGTCGCGTCACCGTGTAGCAGGCGGTCTTGAAGGTGGCTACGGTCATTGCCGATGCGACCGACTCGGCGGCGCTTACCTCGGCGACGATGTCCAGATATTGGCCGCCCAACACCTCGGTGCGGATAGCCGACCACACCCGCTCGACCCGCTCTCGGGCCTCACGGGACAGGCCCTTGCCAACGCGCGAGATGATGTCGTTGGCCCACGCATGCGCGATGTCACCGAGCAGGATCGCCGCCGAAATGCCGAACTGGTCCGGCGCGCCCCGCCAGTTGCGTTCGCGGTGCAGCGCCGCGAAGTGCACATGGGCGGTGGGCCTGCTGCGGCGGGTCGCGGAGGCGTCGATGACGTCGTCGTGCACCAGGGCAAATGCGTGCAGCAGCTCCAGGGCGGAAAACAACAGCAGCGCATCGGGATCGGGCGGGTCGGTGGTGACTGCGTCCCATCCCCAGTAAGCGAAGACCGGCCGCAATCGCTTGCCCCCGCTGAGGACGAAATCTTCGAGCCAGCCGGTCAACGCGTCGTAGTCGGCACCGAGGTAAGCGGATTCGCTGCGACGGTCGTGCAGATACCGTCGCAGTTGGTCGGTGACGGCGTTGGCCACCTCGACGGTCGCCGATGCTGCCGATGCTTTCAGGCTCAGCGCGGCGCCCCTTTCTGCTCGGCAGGCCAGTGGACAGTGTAAGCCGACCCGGTGCTTCGACCGGCCTGACAGCCGCACCTATGCTGTCGAGGTGGTCCGCATCCGCTGGTCGGCCGGGCCTGCCGGCGCGGCGTGGCGCGATCGGGACCGCGATCCGGCCCCAGGCAGCTAGGTAATCAGCTAGGGAAGAGGAGCCGAGTGACGCTCAACACCATCGCGCTGGAGTTGGTGCCGCCGAATGTGGACGGGGGTCTCGAGAAGGCGTCGGAGGATGCGCGGAAAGTGGTGCGGTACTCGGCCGAGTCGGGTCTGGCCGGGCGCATCCGACACGTGATGATCCCGGGCATGATCGCCGAGGACGACGACCGTCCGGTAGCGATGCAACCCAAGCTGGATGTGCTGGACTTCTGGACGATCATCAAACCGGAACTGCCCGGTATCAACGGCCTGTGCACGCAGGTCACCGCGTTCACCGACGAGGCAGCTCTGGCTGAGCGGCTGGCCGCCCTGTCCGCCGCCGGCATGGAGGGTGTCGTCTTCGTCGGGGTGCCGCGCACCATGAATGACGGCGAAGGCGCCGGCGTCGCACCCACCGATGCCTTGTCGATCTATCGCGACGCGGTGGCAAACCGCGGGGTGATCGTGATCCCGACGCGAGAGGGCGAACAGGGCCGGCTGGATTTCAAGTGCAACCAGGGCGCGACCTATGGAATGACCCAATTGCTGTATTCCGACGCCATCGTGGACTTCCTGGCCGACTTCGCCAAGAAGACCGATCACCGGCCCGAGATCCTGCTGTCATTCGGTTTCGTCCCCAAAATCGAGTCCAACGTCGGCCTGATCAACTGGCTGATCCAGGATCCGGGCAATGCCGAGGTGGCTGCCGAGCAGGAGTTCGTCAAGAAGTTGGCCGGCAGCGAACCCCCTCATAAGCGGCAACTTCTGGTCGATCTCTACAAGCGCGTCATCGACGGAGTGGCCGATCTTGGTTTTCCGTTGAGCATCCACCTGGAAGCGACCTATGGCGTTTCCGGCCCGGCCTTTGAGACCTTTGCCGAGATGCTCGGCTACTGGGCGCCGGACCAGCAGGCTTAGCTCGACGACTGATCGGTGGGAGCGGTGAACCGCGCCGACCGGTCCCGGCTGATCCAGGCCAGCAACGCCACCACGCCGGCCGCCGCAAACGACGCGATGCCCAGCCAGATGCCTGCCCCCGTGAACGATCGGGTATTCGGATCGGTGTAGCGAGCCTGCGCGATCATGGTGCTCACCACCCCCGGTTTCAGCTTCCACTGCACTACCTCGGACTCGATGCGATCGCCGTTGGTGGAGGTGACCGTCCCGGGGAAGGCGACGGTCAACTCGATCTCGGCCTCGGGGTCGGTCAGCGCGGTGAGGTCGGCTCGGCCTTCCAGGATCACCATGTTGCCGTTGCGGCGCAGCGACAGGTTCACCCCGGAGGCGTCGGCGTTCATGTGGGCCAGCTGGGGCAGCTCGGCGAACGTCAAATCGGAGAAGACCGCCTGCGACCCGACGAAGCCGTCGCTGTCGTAGTTCGAGACGGCGACTTTCTGGCTGAACGGCAGGTTGGTGTCGAGCTGGGGACCGGTGTCCTTATTGTTCTTGGGTTTTGCGGCGGCGATGATTTCGCCGGACACCAGGTCGTCGGGTGAGATCGTCAGCGACGCTCTGACCCGCAGGCAGCCGGTAGCCAGTGGCACCAGCATCAGCAGCATCACGATGACCACCAGCTGGCGGCCTCGGCGCCGCCGCGCAGTGAATCCTCGGGCCGGTAATGGGGGAGAGCTGGCGCGCACCAGGTCATCGTGCCAGACCCGGGATGCGGATTGAGCGAGCCGTCCGGTTACCGACCCGGCGATGTTGGCGACTACGGCAGCGCGCGGCCCAGAATCGCGAACGCCCGCGGGTCCCCGGCGAAGTAATAGCTGCGCAGGACGTCGCTGAATCCCAGCCGTCGATACAACCGCCAGGCCCGGTTGGCCTCGCCGTTGGTCTCCGGGGTCGAGAGCAGGACGTTGCCTTCGCCCCGACCTGCGAGCAGGCGGCGGGCCAGCGCCTCACCGAGTCCGCGGCCTTGGATGCGGGGCGCAATGTGTAATTCGGTCAACTCGAAGTAGCTGGTCATCAGCCGGTCGATTGCGTGCTGCGGAAAGCCGCTGCGCTGCAAGCCCACGACAACCTGTTGTTGCCACCACTGGCCGGGCGCGCCGGGGTAGCCGTAGGCGATGCCGACGAGCGGGGCGCTGCTCAGCTCGGCCTCCGAGGGCGTCCCGGACGCCGGGTCGGATCGCAACTCGAGGGCGGCAACCGCCTGCCAGCCGGGCCGTCTAGTGTGTTCCAGCCACATGGCGGCCCGATGGTTCTCGGTGCCCTTGGGATATCGCATCGCGTCCACGTACACGCTCAGGGCGTCGCCGATGCGGCGCTCCATATCTTTCGCCGTGAAATCGACGAGGAATGTCGCCAACTCGCGGTGTCCTCCTCATCTCCTAGTGGAATACAGATCCATCGTCGGGTACGCGCCCATCCTGGAATAGGGGCCCAACGGTGGAAAACGGTCAGTTGGCTCCAGTATCGGACGCCGCCTGCACCGATCGACTAGTGGCCAACATGACGAATGAACCGCGCCACTGTTGCGGCCCATCTCGTCGCAGTGGTGTTGCCGGGATAGAATCGCCTTCGAATCAGTGGTACGGCGCAGATCCACCTCGTATCATTGGAGTTAATTGCCCTAATATCGGGCATGCGCGTGCTAGGGGCTACGTGACAGTGTGTCGGCAAGGAGGGACGAATGCCACTCTCCGATCATGAGCAGCGAATGCTCGATCAGATCGAGAGCGCTCTCTACGCCGAGGATCCCAAGTTCGCGTCAAGCGTCCGTGGCGGCGGCTTCCGCGCGCCCACCGCGCGGCGGCGCCTGCAAGGGACAGCGTTGTTCGTCATCGGCCTGGCGATGTTGGTATCCGGGGTGGCGTTCAAGGCAACGATGATCGGAGCTTTTCCGATTCTCAGCGTCTTCGGTTTCATCGTGATGTTCGGCGGCGTGGTCTATGCCGTCACCGGTCGACGTCTGTCGGGCAAGGCGGATTCCACTGGTCCGGTCTCGGGGGGGTCGCGCCAACGTCGTTCCAAGGGGTCGGGAGGCTCGTTCACCAGCCGCATGGAAGATCGTTTCCGCCGGCGGTTCGACGAGTAACGCAGCGCTTTAGGACATAGCGGGGTAGCCCCTTCGGCTGCTCCGTTTTTTGGTTTGTGTTTGTCGCTGTCTGCGAGGTGTCCGTCGGCGCCACGGTCGCAGACCCGTTGCCACGGTTGCAGACTCGGCACCGCGGCTGACGGCGACAGGCCGTGCGACGCCATCTCGTGCCGACTTTGTAGCGGACTTGTGTCCTAAGCGCCCCACCTGGCCCCACCGGCCGCCCCCACCTGCGTTTTAGGCCTCTGAGATGGGGTTTCACCGTGCTCCTGCGGTGGTGTCCAACGCGCAGAAATGCTCTCAGTGTGGGTCGATGGGGGAAAGCGGCGCTCCGGGACGCGCGGAGGGGGTGTTTTTGGGGAGAAGTGGGGGGTTGTGGGGTATGGTGGCCGAAGTGTTTGGGTGACAAGCAAGTCGGAGGTGCCGCAGTGTTTCTCGGCACCTACACGCCCAAGCTCGACGACAAGGGGCGGCTCACGCTGCCGGCCAAATTTCGAGACGCACTGGCAGGGGGGTTGATGGTCACCAAGAGTCAAGATCACAGCCTCGCCGTCTACCCGCGGTCGGAGTTCGAGCAGTTGGCGCGACGGGCGAGCAAGGCGCCCCGAAGCAACCCGGAGGCGCGGGCGTTCCTGCGTAACCTGGCCGCCGGTACCGACGAGCAACACCCCGACGCGCAAGGCCGGATCACCCTGTCGGCGGACCACCGGCGCTACGCCGGCCTGTCCAAGGACTGCGTGGTGATCGGCGCGGTTGATTATCTCGAGATCTGGGATGCGCAGGCGTGGAACAACTATCAGCAAATTCATGAAGAGAACTTCTCCGCGGCCAGCGATGAAGCACTCGGCGACATCTTCTGAGGTGCATGCCTGTGCACCGTGGTCTCTGCCCGAACCGACCCTGGCGTACTTCCCCAACGCCAGGTGCGTGCTTTCGGACAGAGGCCTCGGTGCACGGGCGGGACTCTCAGTAGGCCGCCGG
>JAVROZ010000107.1:0-5618 GCA_032162485.1 Mycobacterium sp. | reverse complement strand
CGCGGAGTCTGCGGTCGGCGCGGCAATCGACGTGTTCGGCAAGGAGACCATCCTGACGGCATCGCGTCGGCTTACCAAATCGGCTGTGCCAAAGCGGATCCGGCGATCAGTGGCGAACCCGAAGGTGGTCATCGCCGGCGCCAGGACGGAGGTGAAGCGCCAAACGGGTGCCGACGAGATCGAAACGGTGACGATCACCCGGTTCAGCCGCAGCCAATTCCTTCAGCTGGTGCTGATCGGCGCCCTGGTCTACGTCGCGTATCCGTTCATCACCACCGCCCCGACCTTCTTTTCCGAACTCATGACGGCGAACTGGTGGTGGGCGCTGCTGGGCCTGGCGGTGTCGGCACTGACCTACGTTGGTGCCGCAGGTGCCCTATGGGCCTGCGCCGACGGTGCGGTGAGCTTCTGGAAGCTGTCAATCATGCAGGTAGCCAACACTTTCGCGGCAACGACCACTCCCGCCGGTGTCGGTGGTCTGGCGCTGAGTACCCGGTTTCTGCAGAAGGGCGGCCTGACCCCGTTGCGGGCGACCGCGGCGGTGGCGTTGCAGCAATCGGTTCAGGTCATCGTCCACGTCGCGCTGCTCATCCTGTTCAGCACCGTCGCTGGAACCTCTGCCGACCTCGGGCATTTCGTCCCGAGAACCACGGTGCTGTACCTGATCGCCGGCGCTGCGCTGGGCATCGTCGGCACCTTCCTGTTGGTGCCTAACCTGCGACGGTGGCTGGCCACGGAACTGCGTCCGAAGCTCAAGGAGGTGACACACGACCTCACCGAACTCGCCCGTGAGCCGAAACGACTGGGTCTGATCGTATTGGGCGCTGCCGGAACAACTCTCGGTGCGGCGTTGGCGCTGTGGGCCAGTGTCGAAGCATTCGGTGGCGGCACCACGTTCGTCACCGTCACGGTGGTGACAATGGTCGGCGGGACGCTGGCCTCGGCGGCCCCCACCCCGGGTGGCGTCGGCGCTGTGGAGGCGGCGTTGATCGGTGGACTCGCCGCCTTCGGCGTACCCGCCGCCATTGGTGTGCCGTCGGTGCTGCTGTACCGGGTGCTGACTTGTTGGCTGCCGGTCTTCGTCGGCTGGCCGGTGATGCGTTGGCTCACCCAGAACGACATGGTCTAGCCAGGCACCGTGACACTGGTCACTTGGTGTTCAGCTACTCTCAGTCGACGTCACCGGCGCTGGTACCGGGGCCCAAACTCTGGGGAGAAGTAGTAGATGAAGGACCTCACGGCGGTAATCGCGACTGTGGCCCTGAGCCTGACGCTGGCCGGCTGCCACACCGAGACGAAGACCGAAGTCAAGACGTCGACGTCTACGAGCACGTCCACCTCGACATCGACGGCCACCTCGTCGGCGACCACCAGCGCCACGCCGGGCGCAGGGGCCAATAAAACCATCGCCGACTACATCCGGGAAGCCAACATCAAGGAGACCCCGGTCCACCACGGCGACCCGGGCTCCCCCACCATCGACCTGCCGGTTCCCAACGGTTGGCACACGTTGCCAGAAGGTGCCAGCGCTCCCTACGGCGGCATCGCGTATGACGCAGCCGCCGACCCCAACGATGCGCCCACGATCGTGGCGATCGTCTCCAAGCTCGACGGTAACGTCGACCCGAATAAGATTTTTCAGTACGCCCCCGGTGAGTTGAAGAACCTGCCGGGATTCGAGGCCGGCAGCCCCGACGGCAAGGAATCCACGCTCGGCGTTCCGCCGGGTCAGTCCTTCAAGGCATGGCAGTTCGGTGGCTCGTACACCAAAAACGGCAAGAAGCGGACGGTCGCGCAGAAGACAGTGGTGATCAACGGCCCAGGTGGTGTGTACGTGCTGCAACTCGATGCCGATGCGCTGGACGCCGAGACCGGTCCGTTGATGGACGCCACCAACGCCATCGACGAGCAGACCACGATCACTCCCTGAATTAACGCGGAAAACCCCTGAAAATAAAGCGAGAACGGCTGGCGCCGCGGAGCTCGACAGGCTCCGCGGCGCTTCGTTTGCACTACTCATTGGCGCTGCGGACCGCAATTGGTCTTACGGTATTGGGATGACAGAACAGCCGTATGCGGTAGACGTCGGACATCCGCCCTCTGCCCTGCTCCACGCCATCAACCCCGTATTGAAGTCCCTGTTGGGCACTCCCCTTGCCGGTCCCCTGCGCAAGCAGCTAATGGTGCTGAACTTCACCGGGCGAAAGTCGGGGAAGCAGTTCTCGCTTCCGGTGAGCGCCCACGTGATCGATAACGACCTGTACGCGCTGGCCGGCGCCAACTGGAAACATAACTTCAAGGGCGGCGCCCCCGCCCGAGTCGTCTACGACGGCAAGACAACCGAGATGCGCGGGGAACTCCTGCCGAACGGTCCGGCCATTGCGGATCTCTACCACCGCTGCGCTCAGTCCTACGGTGTCAAGCGCGCCCAGCGCATGATGGGACTGCAATTCCGCGACAACCGCATCCCGACACCGGAGGAGTTCGGTGAGGCGATTGACCGACAGAAGCTGGTGGCCATCAAGTTCACTCCGGTGACGTAGCGGTCGGACTCCTTGCGCACACCAACTTTCGGTCAACAGAAAAATTGGCGGGGGCGAACGGCACTGGCCTGCCTGCTGTTCGCAGTGACGGTGACGGGCCTGCTCGTCGGGTGCTCCCACGGGCCACCCAGCCGAATCTCCTATGCCGGCGCGCCCTGCCCGCAACCGAACTTTCCGGGGGTGCCGCAGGCCGACCTGGGTTCGAGCTACAGCTGTGGGTATCTCACGGTGCCGGAAAACCGCGACAACCCCAACAGCCGCACCATCCGGATCCTCGTCGCGCGCGTCAAGGCCGCCAGCAATACGCCCAAGCCCGACCCCATCGTGTTTCTGGCCGGCGGTCCCGGCGGTGCCGGCACCCTGAACGCACCCGGCGTGGTGGCCGCCGGGATGAACGCCGACCGCGACGTCATCTTCGTCAACCAACGCGGCACACTGCACAGCGATCCACACTTGAGTTGTCCGGAGATGGATGAATTCACCTCCCAGGCAGTGCAATTGGTGTTCCAGGCGCCGGCCACCGCAGATCTGGACGCCGCCGCAGTGGCGGCGTGCCGAAAGCGGCTGTCATCGACCGGTGTTGATTTCTCCGCCTACAACACCAGAGAGAATGCCGCCGATATCGCCGACCTGCGGGAGCAATTGGGCATCGATCAATGGAACGTCTACGGCGTCTCCTATGGCACCGATCTCGCCCAACAGCTCCTTCGCGACCACCCCAAGGGCATCCGCTCGATGGTCCTGGATTCGGTGGTGGCACCGCAGCTAAACCTGGTCGAGCGGTGGTGGGAGGCACCCGCGAGCGGCCTGGCCGCGATCTTCGTGGCCTGCGCCGAACAGCCGGCGTGCGCCGCCGCTTACCCGAACCTGCCGACGGTGTTCCTCGACACCGTCAACAAGTTGACTCAAACCCCGCTCGAGGTCACCACATCGACGCCGACGGGAGGATCGACCAAAGTCACCATCGACGGTTCCAAGGTGGTTCCACTGGCGGTCGAGTGGAGTGCCGACCCCGCCAAGGCCGTTGACATCCCGCGAATGATCTTCACCCTCTCCCGCGGTGCCGGCGCCCTGGCCGGCGCCGGGATTGCCGCGGCTGCCCCGTCGGGACCCGGACGTGGACTCCTGGGCGCCGGACTGGCACTGGGCGCGTACTGCCAGGAGATGGCGAACTGGACCACACCGGAACAGGCCCTGTCCCAGGCGAAGTTGGCGATGCCGGGTCTTCCCGACTCGGTGCTGCGGATCACCCCGACCGGCAGCTGGATCTTCCGCGAGTGCGAAGCCTGGGGCCTGCCGGCCCGCTCGAACACCGCGGACACCCTCCCGGTGAGTAGCAAGGTTCCCACGCTGATCATGTCGGGCTCGTTCGACTCCAGCACTGCGCCGCAGTGGGTCCGGGAGGTGACCCCCGGACTCAGCAATTCCCTCGCGCTGCGATTCCCCGGGGTCGGCCACGGCGTGATACCGAGTTCGGCTTGCGCGCAGAAGATCATGACGGAGTTCGTCGACGACCCCCGCCTCGACGTCGATCAGTCCTGCATCGCGAACACCACCACGCCGACGTTCAGCCTTCCCCAGGCATGAAAACCGCCACTATTCCCCCCTCGCTGACGATGCGCTATCAACGCGCGCGAACCTGGACGGTGGGCTCCGATCCTGGATTGCTGCGGCTGCGAATGGCGATCCGCACCACGATCGCGTTGGGCTGCTCGCTGCTGATCATGTATGTGCTGACCAGCCTCGCCCACCAGCCGCTGACCGTCGCGTTGCTAGGTGCGGTGATCACCATGATCGCGGCACGATCGGTCACCGAGCCCGATCCCCGTCAGCAACGGATCACCATGGCGCTGCTGCCGGTCCCGGCGGCGCTGTCCAGCGCCGCCGCCGCGCTGCTCGCCCCCTATCAGCTGGCGAGTGACATCGTTTTCGTCGTCGTTGTGTTCATCGCCGTCTACATCCGCCGCTTCGGGCCCCGCGGACGCGCACTCGGGATGGTCGCGTTCATGGCCTACTTCTTCAACCTTTTCCTGCGGGCGGGCGTGCACGAGTTGCCCTGGATGATCGTCGCCGTCCTGGTGGGTACGTTGAGCACCTTCGTCATGACCACTTACGTAATGCCCGATCGCCCAGAACGAGTGCTGCAATCCACCATTCGCTCACTACGGGCACGGATGGCCATCGTCGTCGACACCACTGCCGACGTGTTGCGGGTGGGCCGTCTCGACGAGCGACGCCGGCGCCGGTTGCGTGCCCGGATCGGCCGCCTCAACGAAACCGCGTTGATGGTGCAGGACCAGATCGAAGACAAAGCCAACCCGTCCGCTCTGTGGCTCGGGGTCGGCGGTGAATACCTGACGCCGTGGCTCTTCGATGCCGAACTCGCAGTCGAATGGGTCGCGATCGCCGGTCAGCGTGCGGTACTGGTCGCTACGGAGATTCCCCTCACAACCCGTACCGAACTGACCGCGGCACTGACCGAACTTGCCTGGGCGATCCGGATTCCAGACCCCGAAGGGCTACGCCGGGCGGCCAGCCGGGCTCAACACGTTCTCGACGATCAGCTATCTCCCGCGCCGCCGTCCGACGCGCCCAGCGATGCCGCGGCCCGCCGCGTCGCCTTGGCGATAATCGCCGCCGCGACAGCGACTTCCGAGGTACGGGACCTGATCGAGCGCGCCACGACTGGCGACGCAGCGACGCAGGAACGCAGCGACGACATCGACGATGGCCCCGACACCGATGGTCCCGGTGATGACGGGAAGGAGCAGCGCGAATGCGGATTGCTGCCGACGACACGGCAAGCGATCCAAGCGGTCGTAGCGGCGTCGTTGGCGATCATCACCGGCGACCTGGTCTCGCCGGCGCGCTGGTATTGGGCAGTGATCGCAGCTTTTGTGGTCTTTGCCGGCACCAACACCTGGGGCGATACCCTTACGAAGGGCTGGCAGCGGCTCTCAGGCACCGTGCTGGGCGTGCCCTGCGGCATCCTGGTCGCCACGTTGGTCGCCGGTAACCGCACCGGTTCGCTCGTGATGATTTTCGTGTGCCTGTTCTGCGCGTTCTACTTCATGC
>JAVROZ010000106.1:0-2902 GCA_032162485.1 Mycobacterium sp. | reverse complement strand
GCGTCCAGCTCGCCGAGAGCGTCGGGGTCCTCGATGCCAATATAACGCGGCACCGCAGCACCCAGCGCCTCCAGGCGCCGCCGCATGACGAGCTTGTCCTGGGCATGTACCAGGGCCTGCGGCGGCGGGGCCACGTTGACACCCTCGGCGACCAGCTTGTCGAGCAGTTCGGTCGGCACGTGCTCGTGGTCGAACGTCAGCGCATCGGCCCCGGACGCGACCCGGCGCAGATCCTCCAGGTCGGTGTGGGAGCCCAGCACCACGTCGGAGGTGACCTGTGCCGCCGGATCGTCGGTGGTATTTGCCAGCACGCGTAGGGTCTGCCCGAGGGCGATGGCGGCCTGATGGGTCATCCGGGCTAGCTGTCCGGCGCCGATCATGGCCACCAGGGGGGTGCGTGTACTCGGCACGGCCATTATGTTGTCATGGCATCTGACCGGCGTGTTTACCGGCCTTGAGGCGGTCCAAGCGCCAAATCGTTATGTATCATTTTGCGCCGATTTCGAGATCGTCCGTAGACTGGCGTGCTGTGTCCTTTGCCGATGCCACAATTGCGCGCCTTCCCGGGGTCATTCAACCCTTTGCGATGCGCCACCATGAGCTGATCAAATTTGCCATCGTCGGGGGCACCACATTCATTATCGACTCGGCAATTTTCTACACGCTGAAGCTCACGGTTCTTGAGCCCAAGCCGGTAACCGCCAAAGTGATTGCCGGCATTGTCGCGGTCATCGCGTCCTACGTGTTGAACCGGGAGTGGAGTTTCCGCAACCGCGGCGGCCGCGAACGCCATCACGAAGCGCTGCTGTTCTTCGCGTTCAGCGGCGTCGGAGTGCTGTTGAGTATGGCGCCGCTGTGGTTCTCCAGTTACGTATTGCAGCTGCGGGTACCGAATGTGTCCCTGACGATGGAAAACCTCGCCGACTTTCTCTCCGCCTACATCATCGGAAACCTGCTGCAAATGGGCTTCCGCTTCTGGGCGTTCCGGCGCTGGGTATTCCCCGACCAGTTCGCGCGCGAGCCGGACAAGGCGCTGGAGTCGGCGCTGACCGCCGGCGGGATCGCCGAGGTCTTCGAGGACCAGATCGAAGGCGGGAACGTCACCCTGCTGCGGTCGTGGCGGAACCGGGCCGGGAAGGCAACTGGACGCCTGGGAGTGCCGCCGGAGACTCAGCTGGGTGACTCTTCCGAGCCCAGGGTGTCGAAAACTTCGTGATACAGCAGCGCGTGCACCTCGCGCAGGCGCGGAATGTTGTAGAACTCCAACGGATCTTGTGACGCCGATTCGATAATCAGTGTCCCGGTCCGGAAAATCCGCTCGAAGATTCGATCCCGGAACTCCACACTGTTGATCCGCGCCAGCGGGATGTCGATCCCGCTTCGGGTCAGGACGCCGTGCCGGTACATCACCCGCCGGTTGGTGACCACGAAATGCGTGGTCAGCCAGCTAAGGAACGGCCAGACGGTCAGCCAGCCGATAAGGACCAGCCAGACACCCCAGATGACGCCGTAGAGGATTTTCTTGGCCAGTGGCTGCCACTGGGTCGACTCGACGAAACCGGACCCCAGCGCCGCCAGCCCCGTCAGCAGTATCAGCGCCAAGACCGGCAGAATCAGCCGCTTCCAGTGCGGGTGACGGTGCAGCACGACCTTTTCACCGGCGGCCAGGGCGTTGTCCGGATAGCTCATGTGCGTGACCTTAATACTCTCGATCTCCCGGCAGGGCCAAGCCGGCCAAGCCGTGAGCACAGCCCCAAGCTAACGCAAATGCATGACGTCGCCGGCGGACACCACGAACGTCTGACCCGACTTTGCCGCGTCGTTCGCCCAGATTTCCAGGCACAACCGGCCCTGGTCGTCGATGTCGCGCGCGATCCCGACTACTTCCGTCCCGCCGGGGAGTTCGGCGCGCACGCGTGCACCGATGGTCAGACTGCGGGCCCGGTAATCGTTGACCAAGCGGGCATCGGCTCCGCGCGCCGCACGCCAGGCGGCGATCCGCTCCCCGAGTTCACGCAGCAGCAAGCGGACGAGCAGGTCCCGGTCGGGGTCCGCCACACCTTCGTCCAGCAGCGAGGTCGCCCCGGGACCCTCAACGTCGCCGGGCGCCTGGGTGACGTTGAGCCCCACCCCGACCACCGCGAACGGTTGCGCCACCTCGGCCAGAATGCCCGCCAGCTTCCCGCCACCGGCCAGCACGTCGTTGGGCCACTTGAGACCCGCTTCGACGGTGGTTGCGGTGGCCACCGCGTCAACCACGGCCAGGCCGGTGGCCAGCGACAGCCAGCCCCAGCCCTCGGTCGGGATATCGTCCACCCGCACACCGACCGACATCGTGATCTGTGCGCCAGGGGAGGCCGACCAGGTACGGCCGTGGCGCCCCCGTCCGGCAGTCTGGTGCTCGGCGATCAACACCGCGCCGTCGATGTCGGCCCCGGACGCCGCGCGTGCCAGCAGGTCGGCGTTGGTGGAACCCGTCTGCGCGACGACGGCAAGTTGTCGCCAGTACGACGGGTCGCCGATCACCTCGGCGCGCAATGCGGCCTCGTCAAGCGGCGGCCGGAGTTGATCGGGGTCGGTCATGAGGCCAGCCTAGAGAGCTACTGGGCCGTGTCGGCCCGATATGCCGACAACGAGTGTCCGCGTCCCAGCATGTCCCGCACCGCCAAGTGGCTGAACAGCATGCTGGTACCGATCGGGTTGCCGCCGCCGGGATATGCCGTGCCGCTGGGCGCGGCCATCGTGTTGCCCGCGGCGTACAGCCCGGGGATCGGGTTGCCAGACGCGTCGAGCACCCGCGCGGCGGAATCCGTGCGCAGCCCGCCCTTGGTGCCCAGATCCGAGATGCCGAATGCCGCAGCGTGAAACGGCGGCTGGTCGATAGGTACCAGCGGCGACGCAC
>JAVROZ010000105.1:0-2807 GCA_032162485.1 Mycobacterium sp. | reverse complement strand
GTGGCCCGCAAGCACGAGAACGTCTACATCGACACGTCCGCCTACACCGTCAAACGGTTGCCCGAAGAACTCATCAGGTTCATGAAAACCGTTACCGGACAACGCAAAGTGCTGTTCGGCACCAATTATCCGATGATCTCTCACGAACACGCCTTGGCGGGTCTTGACGATCTCGGACTCAGCGACGAGGCTCGTCGAGACTTCCTGCACGACAATGCCGAGCGGGTGTTCAAGCTTCAACGGAAGGTCGCCAAGTGAACGGTGCCCAGGCTCTGATCAACACGTTGGTCGACGGCGGCGTCGACGTGTGCTTCGCCAACCCGGGCACGTCGGAGATGCACTTCGTGGCGGCGTTGGACTCAGTGGATCGAATGCGCGGCGTACTAACCCTTTTCGAGGGTGTCGCCACGGGTGCGGCGGACGGTTACGCGCGCATCGCCGACCGGCCGGCGGCGGTGTTGCTGCACCTGGGACCCGGATTGGGCAACGGTCTGGCCAATCTGCACAACGCGCGGCGCGCCCGGGTTCCGATGGTGGTAGTGGTCGGCGATCACGCCACCTATCACAAAAAGTACGACGCCCCACTGGAATCCGACATCGACGCCGTCGCCGGTACCGTCTCGGGATGGGTGCGCCGCTCGGTCGCCGCCGCCGACGTCGCGACCGAAACCGCCGAGGCCATCGCCGCTAGCAAGTCCGGTTCACAGATCTCGACGCTGATCCTGCCCGCGGATGCCTCGTGGTCGGACGGGGCCGAGCCGGTCAAGCCGGTTGCGACGACGTGGTCCGGGTCCGGCAAAGACGATGGTTCGGTAGCCAAGGTGCTGCGATCGGGTGAACCCACGATGATCCTGATCGGGGGCGATGCCACCCGCGGCCCGGGGCTGGCCGCCGCCGCGCGAATCGCCGAGGCAACCGGAGCCCGGGTGTTGTGCGAGACGTTCCCGACGCGGCTGGAGCGCGGTGCTGGTCTGCCTGCCATCGAGCGGCTGGGTTACTTCGCCGAGGCCGCCGCGGCGCAACTGGACGGTGTCAAGCATCTGGTGCTGGTGGGCGCCAAATCGCCGGTCTCATTCTTCGCGTACCCGGGCATGCCCAGCGACCTGGTACCGGCCGGCTGTGAGGTGCACGTGCTCGCCGAAAGTAGCGGCGCTGGCCTGGCTTTGGCGGTGCTGGCCGAGGAGTTGGCACCTGGGACGACGGCGCCGGTAGTCACCGAGTCGCGTCCGCAGTTGCCCTCGGGCGCCCTGACGTCGGCGTCCGCAGCCGAGGTGATCGGCGCGCTGCTGCCTGAGCGCGCCATCGTTGTCGACGAGTCCAACACCTCAGGTTTGTCGTTGCCGCAGGCCACCGCGGCTGCGCCGGCCCATGATTGGCTGACGCTGACCGGCGGCGCGATCGGCTACGGCATCCCCACCGCGGTGGGAGCAGCGGTGGCCGCCCCCGACCGGCCGGTGCTGTGTTTGGAATCCGACGGGTCGGCGATGTACACGATTTCAGGGCTGTGGACGCAGGCGCGGGAGAACTTGGACGTCACCACCGTGGTTTACAACAACGGCGCCTACGACATCCTTCGGCTCGAGTTGCAGCGGGTGGGGGCGGGGTCAGCGCCCGGCCCCAAGGCGCTGGATCTCCTTGACATATCGCGTCCATCAATGGATTTCGTCAAGATGGCCGAAGGCATGGGCGTGCCGGCCCGGCGCGCCACCAGCTGTGAGGAGCTGGCCGATGCGTTGCGCGACGCCTTCGCCGAACCGGGCCCGCATTTGATCGACGCGGTGGTGCCGTCACTGATGGGGTAATTCGGCGAGATGACTGAAGAGCCAGTCAGCTAGCTGGTCCAGCACGACCACGCCGGCCTCAAATGTTGGTGCGTGGGCCGCTAGCGCGACGCCGAGGTGTCCTCTCGGCACCGGCACGATGCCGAACTGCCGAGCCAGGTAGCCGCCACGGCGACTCGGACCCCAACCGCCCTTCGCCGCAACGCCTTCGGCGGCCAGTCCCCACCGATGTTCAGGTATGAGCCGGTGCATCAGGCCGATGACCGGAGCCGATTCCGGAATGCCACTGAGGTTCGCGGCAAACCGTGCCTGCCGCTTGAGCGACCACTGTGTCTGGCCGAACGCGGTGAAACCCGACCTCAGGCGGCGTGATTCGACCACAGTGGTGATGTCACCGGTTTCGGCGATGACGGCCTGTACCCGGCCCGCCGCAAGCGAAGGTTCCCCCAGCTGCGACCACAATTGCTCCGACGCGGGGTTGTCTGATTCGGTAATCGCTCTGACTACCAAGGGTTCTGCGCGAAGGTGGTCTGCGCGCAATGCCGCAATCGCCAACGGCACTTTGGCCGTCGACCACGCGACCCCGGTAGTCCACTCGCCCAACGCATACACCTCGGTTCGACCGGGTGCCGCGACGGCGATACCGACGGTCGCCGCCACCGTCGCGGCCAGCTCGCCGAACCTCGCGGCCAGGACATGTGCGCCCGGGGGACCGTCGTGGTGCGTCAACCTCCGACGGCCGACCGCCGGCGGATTGGAAAGACCGGGTCGTCGCAATCGACGCCCTCGGCCGACAACTGTCGTTTGAGCACCTTGAAGGTCACCGTCCCCGGCAGCCCGGCACTCACCCGCACGTATGACGGCCACTGCTTGGGGCTGAGATCGGGCTGCTCGGCAATGAAAGCGCGGAACCGATCGGCATCGAACCGCGCGTCAGGCGCCAGGACGAGCGCGGCCATAACCTGATCGCCGACCACCGGATCGGGCACCGGGTAGACCGCAACCTCGGTGACGTCGGGGTAACGC
>JAVROZ010000104.1:0-2566 GCA_032162485.1 Mycobacterium sp. | reverse complement strand
ATGATGCGTCTGGGCCACAACTTCCGGGAATTCGACTCCAACAGCACGGTCATGATCGTGCTGGAGGGTCAGCAACCCCTGGGCGTGGATGCCCACCGGTACTACGACAGCCTGATCCATCAACTGGAGCAGGATCGCAAGCACATCCAGCACATCCAGAACTTCTGGGGCGACCGGCTGACCGCGGCGGGCGCCCAAAGCGCCGACGCCAAGGGCGCCTACGTGATGCTCAATGTCGCCGGCAACCAGGGAACGACGCTGGCGAACGATTCCGTCGATGCCGTCCGCAAGGTGTTGGACCACACGCAGGCGCCCCCGGGTGTCAAGGCCTACGTGACCGGACCCGCAGCACTCAGCGACGACATGCACTTGATCGGCAACGCCAGTCTGGCCACGATCACCTTGTTCACCCTCGGCGCCATCGCCCTGATGCTGCTGCTTGTCTACCGCTCGATCGTTACAACGCTGGTGCAGTTGTTCATGACCTTCGTCGCACTCGCATCGGCACGCGGGGTCGTCGCGGTTCTGGGCTATAACAACGCATTTGGCCTCACCACATTCGCCGCCAACATTCTCACCATGCTGGCGATCGCCGCGGGCACCGACTACGGGATCTTCCTCGTCGGCCGCTATCAGGAGGCACTACGAGCGGGTGAAGATCGAGAATCGGCGTTCTACACGACATTTCGTGGAGTGGCGCCGGTGGTTCTGGGGTCGGGCCTGACCATCGCCGGGGCGACCTACTGCCTCAGCTTTACCCGGCTACCCTGGTTCAACACCATGGGCGCCCCGGTGGCCATCGGCATGCTGGTGGTCGTGTTGGCCGGGCTGACGCTGGGCCCCGCGGTTGTCTTCGTGGGCAGCAAATTCCATCTCTTCGAGTCCAAGCGCGCGGCCCGGCAAGGTCGCTTGTGGCGGCGGGTGGGTACGGCGGTAGTACGTTGGCCCGCACCGATACTCGCGGTCAGTGGCGCGGTGGTCTTGGTCGGCATGGTCGCGCTGCCCAGCTTCAAGACGAGCTATAACGACCGCTACTACCTGCCGACGTCGGCCCCGTCCAATGTTGGTCAGGCTGCCGCGGACCGCCATTTCTCGCAGGCGCGCATGAATCCGGACATGTTGATGGTCGAGGCCGACCACGATATGCGGAACCCGGCCGACATGCTGGTGCTGGACAGGGTGGCCAAGAACGTGATGCGCACAGTGGGCATCGCGATGGTTCAGGACATCACCAGACCGCTGGGTATCCCGATTCAGCACAGCTCAATACCATTTCAGAACAGCGTGCAAAGCCAGACGACCATGCAGAACATGCAGTTTCTGAAGGATCGCATGGCCGACATGCTCAAGATGGCCGACCAGATGCAGTTCATGATCGAAACAACCGAACGCATGTACGCGGTGTCGCAGGAACTCGCCAACGCCGCCGACGAAAGCGCAAAAACCACGGCTGATACGTCCGCTATCACCGACCAGTTGCGCAATCACATCGCGGATTTCGACGATTTCTTCAGACCGATGAGATCGTACTTCTACTGGGACAAGCACTGCTTCGACATTCCCGTCTGCTGGGCATTACGGTCCCTGTTCGACTCGTTGGACGGGTTCGATCAGTTGGCCGAGCAGTTCCACACTCTCTCGGGTGACATCACCCGCACCGCGGCGGCCACGCACGACATGATGGTGTTGATCCCGCCGATGATCAACACGCTCAAGACCACTCACGGCCTCACGCTGACGATGTACTCCACATTCTCGGCGATGATCAACCAAATGGAGGCCATGAGCAACACCGCGATCGTCATGGGGCAGAGTTTCGACCAGTCGAAGAACGACGACATGTTTTATTTGCCGCCCGAGGCGTTCGATAACCCGGACTTCCAGACGGGGTTGCGAATGTTCCTGTCTCCCGACGGAAAGTCGGCGCGCTTCTTCATCACCCACCAAGGCGATCCGATGACTCCGGAAGGGATTTCGCGGGTCGAGTCGGAACGGACCGCCGCGCAGGAGGGACTCAAGCAGTCGTCGCTGTCCGACGCCAAGGTGTTCCTCGGCGGTACGGCAGCGACCTTCAAGGACATGGCCGACGGGGAGAAGTACGACCTGATGATTGCCGTGGTGTCGGCGCTCACGCTGATCTTCATGATCATGCTGCTGCTCACCCGCAGCGTGGTCGCGGCGCTGGTCATTGTGGGCACCGCGGCCAGTTCCATCGCCGCGTCCTTCGGATTGTCCGTGCTGATCTGGCAGGACCTGTTCGGCATCAGGATCCACTGGATCGTCGCGGCGCTGTCGGTCATCATTCTGTTGGCCGTCGGGTCTGACTACAACCTGCTGTTGGTCTCCCGGTTCAGGGAAGAGATCCATGCCGGCCTCAAGACGGGCATCATCCGATCGATGGCCGGCACCGGCGGGGTGGTGACGTCCGCGGGTCTGGTCTTCGCGTTCACCATGGCGTCCATGCTGGGCAGCGATCTGACGGTGCTCGGCCAGTTCGGCTCGACCGTCTGCATCGGTCTGCTGCTGGACACCCTGATCGTGCGGACGCTGCTGATGCCGTCGATCG
>JAVROZ010000103.1:0-2598 GCA_032162485.1 Mycobacterium sp. | reverse complement strand
CAAGGACTGGTGGAAGTCGCTCCCCCAGGACAAACGCGATCAGCTTCTGCGCGATTGGCCCGACAAGCTCGGCAACTTGGACGGCATCCCAGTCGTCGACCGCGACAAGGCCAATCAGGCGGTGATGCACCAGGACATCAACCGCGTCGCCGAAGTCGCCGCAGCGCGCAACGTGACCGTCGAAGAGGTGCTGGCCCACCCCGATTCCTACGGCATGAACCCGCAGATGATGGCCCGGTACAACAACGCCCTCAAGGTGCAGGAGGCGTTGAACACCGATCATTTGAAGACGGGCGCCCAGACCTATCTTCAGGTCTATGAGCCCGAAGAGTTCAAGGGCGACGGTCGAGCCGCCATCGCGATCGGAGACCCCGATCATGCCGACAACACCGCGGTGGTCGTGCCAGGAACCGGGAACAGCGTCGGTTCGGGATGGCTCGGCGGTGACGACGCCACCAACCTGTACAACGAGACCAAGGCGGCCGATCCGTCCAGGAGCCGTGCGGTCGTCGCGTGGATGGGATACGACGCACCCGATGCGTTGTACGACCCGCGGGTCGGAACGACGGGTCTTGCCCACGAGGGCGGCCAGCTACTGGCCGCAGACGTCAACGCCCTCAATGCCACTCACGAAGGCGCATCGCACATGACGGTGCTCGGCCACTCCTACGGATCGACCACCGTGTCCGATGCGGCCGCCGGCTACGGCATGCATGCCGACGACGTGGTGCTCGTCGGCTGCCCCGGCACCGACCTGGCCCACAGCGCCGCCGACTTCCACCTCAACGAGGGCGGCCACCTCTACGTTGGCGCTGCCTCCACCGACCCGGTCACGCAGCTGAGCGCGATCCCGCAAATCCACGTGCCTGGAACCGATTTCACCGCATCGCTGGGCGATGACCCGGCGATGGACGGATATGGCTCAACCCGGTTCAAGGCCGAGGTGCCCGGACTGACGACGCCGTGGGGCGACCACAGCCAGTACTACACCCGTGGCAACGAATCGTTGTTCAGCATGTCCGACATCGTCTCTGGGCACGGCGACGCCCTGGAGCACGACGGCATGACGGCCCCGCACCGCCGCGATGACATCCTCACCAATCTCGGAGACGTCTTCGGCGTTCCCATCCCCAACGACCCCGAATTGTTCCGGCCCGGCACCACGGGGAACACCCATGAGTAGGGACGACCACCTAGAGATGAGAAGCAAATCATTAGCCGCCGTCGCCCTGGTGGCGGCCCTAGTTTCAGGATGTGGCGCAGTGAGCTCGATGAAGAACGGTGGCGTTTCCGATCCGCTGACACCAGAGCAGTCCAAGGCACTGGTCATCGATGCCGCCAACGAGATCGTCAGCACCCTCGATCTGCATGCCATCGAACCAGCGTTCTGGCATGCCTCTTGCAACGACCAGGGCGACCCACCGTTTCGTGGGCAGATGCGAATCGGTTACCCGGCAGCGGCGAGTTTCGACGCCTCGGAAGCAGAGGTCGCCCAGATGGCCCAGCGCCTCGAAAGCCAGGGCTGGACAACCGATTCCGACTTCAAGAGCCATGGCGTGACGCTGCAAAAGAATGGCGTGGTTGCCGTGCTGGGGCCTCAGAGCGCAGGCGATTCCACCAGGAGTGTCGAACTATTCGGCGAGTGCCGCGACGTGACCACCACGAAGGACACCAAGGGCAGCGCCGAGGTCGTCACGCTTTCGAGACCCTAAAGCACCTCCGCGCACAGCTAGCGGTTCGCTAGGCTGTACCCCAGATCAGGTGCGAGATCAGCGGAGGGCCCAGCCGGTACGACAGAAGGGACGGCCATCTTCAGCGTCCCAGCGGCCGTGCGACGGCGGTGAATAGATGCATCATGCTTCGCCTCCTGCTGGACGTTTAAGTGTCTGGCCAGCTCTGATTCGGTTCGCCGCCCTGTCGTGGCGGCCGGCGCTCGCAGTTCTGCTCTTCCTGTTGCTGCCCCTTTTCGCGTCCACGACCTGGCCGGTGCAACTACCCTCCGCTCCGGACGCGACGCCCCTCGTGGTCGCTTTGCCCGACGTCGCCGCCGACGTGTGGGAAAGCCGCGGCCATGTCGTGCACCTTGAGCCCTACGACGACCCGCCACTGGAGGACCGTGACTCCGTTCTCGGCCAAGCGTGGCGCGCCGTTTACACATCGGTGTCCGGCGTGGACGGCGGCAGCCGCGAGGTCTCCGGGTCGTTCTTCGTTCCCCGCGGAACCCCGCCGGAAAACGGTTGGCCACTGATCTCGCTCGCACACGGCACCACCGGTATCGGCAACGACTGCGGGCCCTCTCGACAGCCCGATCTCATGGGATACGCACCGATGGTTCAATCGTTTCTGGCCGACGATTACGCCGTTGCGCTCACCGACTACGAGGGACTGGGCGAGAGCGGGTCGCATCCCTACCTGGAACCGCGGACCGCGGCCTTCAACACCATTGACGCCGCGCGCGCGATGCGCGACATCTCACCAGCTGTGTCTGCGCGCTGGGTGGCCGTGGGCTACTCGCAGGGCGGGGAGGCGGTATGGGCGGCCAACGAGTTGAACTCCTACTACGGAAGCGATCTGCAACTGGAAGGAAGTGTTGCCCTG
>JAVROZ010000102.1:0-5044 GCA_032162485.1 Mycobacterium sp. | reverse complement strand
CGCGCTCTACGCCGAGTGGACGGCACTGGAAAACCTGGGGGGTCGCCTGCACCCGCCGCGCGACACCCCGTATGGATTACGGGAGTTCGGTTATGTCGATCCGGACGGCACCCTGCACCGCGTCGGTTCGCCTTTGCGTCGCTAGCTGTTCCGGTAGACCTTCAGCGCGGTGGTGATCATCGGAATCTGCAGCGGCAGCCGGGCGATGGCCCCGGCGCGCATGTACCAAGGCTTGTCCCACCACAGCCGGACCATGTTGATGTTGCCGGGTAATACCCCGAGAAATAGTGCGACGGCTGCGAGCGCGCCGAGTTTCCGGGTGGCCGGCGCCAGCAGCAATACTCCGACGCCGACCTCGGCGACTCCGGAAGCGTGGGTGTAGAACCGCGCGGTGCCGGGCAGCTCAGCCGGGACGATCTCGTCGAAAGGTTTGGGCGCCGCAAAGTGAAGAATGCCCATGCCGACCAACCCCGCTCCCATCCGGCGAGCGGTTTTTTGGGCTGAGTCACGCTGAGCTATTTCTGTGGAGGTCATCGACCCATTGTTACCTGCTGGCCCACCATACAGTTTCGGCTTGGCTGAATTTCGCGGTCCAATCCGCTGGAAAAGATCAATCATTAGGCGAATGCCGTTGCCGCACAGGCTTTCTGCCCGTCAGGTTCAATGCCCGGTGGCGCGACGGTTGATCGCCCGCAACACCCAGGAGGGCGCGACGCCGGCGACCGTCATCAATGCCTTGGCCTGCCGACCGACCGCGAAGTGCGGACTGTGCGGCAGTCGAGGCCGGCCCTGGGCAATTTTGAAGATGGACTCCGCGACGTCGTCGGCGGTGAGCGACACCCCCATCGTGCGCGTGCTTCCGGTGTCCACACCGTCCACCATGTCGGTGTCGACGAACAGCGGCCACACGGCACACACCCTGATGTCATCGGCGGCCCACTCCAATTCGAGTGCCTCGGTGAGACCGCGAATCGCGAACTTGGACGCCGAGTAGGTCGCCAGCTCAGGCTGCCCGTACATGGCCGACGCGGAGGACACGTTGATGACCTGGGCGTTGGGCGTCGCGCGCAGGTACGGGTAGGCCGAATGACAACCGTTGAGTGTGCCTCCCACGTTGACGTCGATGATCTTCCGCTGATCCGCCAGCGAAATGTCAACGAAGCGGCCCGAACTGAGGATGCCTGCGTTGTTGATCAGCACGTCCAGCTGTCCGTCGGTCTGCTCGGCCAGCCGCTCCAGCCGGCTGGCCCACGCGTCGGCGTCCTGCACATCGAGGGAGTCGACGACGGCCTCGGGCCGCAGCTGTGTGCGTAGCTCGTCGAGAGCCTTAGGGTTACGGCCGTAGGCGGCCACCCGATAACCCGCGCGGTCGAATCGAACGGCGGTTGCGCGGCCGATTCCTGCGGTGGCGCCCGTGATGGCGACGGTTTTCATGGTCTGTGGCTACCCTGCGGCGTGGGTAAGTACCGGGAATCGAAGCAAAAGTTCGCGGGCCTCCGTGCCCACCCGCGGCGCTCCCGCTTAGCCGCCTAGCATTAAGCCCCATGGTCGAGATTCACGTGGAGCGAACCATCGCTGCGCCCGCAGAAAAAGTCTTCGATTGGCTGGCCGATCCGGCCAGTCTGGCGACGGCGCCGCTGGTCATCAAGTCCGGCTGGGCGAAAGACTCGCCGGGCCTCGGGGCGGGCGCCGTCCGGGAAGTGCTCGGGGCCGGCATGTGGTTTCGCGAAGAGATTCCGACCTACGACCGCCCGAACAAATATTCCTACCTGATCGTGCGCTCGTTCCCCGCGTTCGACCACGACGGCGGCACTCTGACGTTCACACCCACCGGTGGCGGCACGCACGTCGACTGGCTGACCAACTACACCCACCCGGGCTATGCGGGAGGCAAGGTGCTGGAAAAGGTCAGCCGCCCGCTACTGCGGTTGAACTTTCTCGCGATCCTGGCCGCCTGCGCCAAAGCGCTGGAGAGCTGATCTCAACGGTCATCGAGTGCGCGGCCAGGGATTTCAGTGCGCGTCCAGGGCGGGAAAATCGTCCGGATGTCGCCGTGAGCGCGCACTGAAAGCCCTGAGCGCACAATCGATCCGCCGCGATTTCGACGCAGCGTCACGGTGAGCTGAGCTCAAGCGCTTCGGCGGCGCTGGCCAGTGCCGCAAGGTGCTCGTCGACCGACCCGAACCCCGCGCCCATCGTGTTGATCGATAGATGAGTCGCGCCGGCGTCCCTCCACCGCGCGACGTCACCGAGCACCGTGTCGAGGCCGCCTGGACCCCAGGTGGCCCGCCCCTCCATGCCGATCGCCGCCGGATCGCGTCCGGCCGCCGCAGCCGCGGCGTCGACGACGGCCTTCGCCTCGTCGAGCTTGGGGCCCGGCGGCACCATCGGGAACCATCCGTCGCCAAGCCGACCGGCGCGCCGGTACGCGCGTTGCGATGCCACACCGAACCAAACCGGGATGGGCCGTTGCACAGGCAACGGCGCCAGGCCGGCGCCCGTCACCCGTTCGCTTGGGCCGTCGTGCGTCACGGTCTGCTCGGTCCATAGTCGGCGCATCAATGTCACCTGTTCCTCGCTGCGGACCCCGCGGTTGGAGAAGTCCTTGCCGAGTGCCTCGTATTCGACGGCGTTCCAACCGATTCCGATGCCGAGGCGGAATCGGCCGTCTGTCAGTAGGTCGACCTCGGCCGCCTGTTTGGCGACCAATGCGGTCTGGCGTTGGGGCAGGATGATGATGCCCGTCACCAGCTCCAATGACGTGATGCCGGCGATAAAGCCGAACAGCACGAATGGCTCGTGGAATGTGGTGTGGATGTCGTACGGACCGCCCCAGCCCTGGTGTATCTCGGGGTCGGCTCCCACCACGTGGTCGTAGGCGAGCAGGTGAGCGAACCCGAGCTGCTCGACTCCCTGGGCGTAGGCACGCACCGCCCCGACGTCACCGCCGAGTTCGGTCTGGGGAAACACCACTCCGATTTGCGTCACGCGAGAAACGACACCGATGAGGCGGGAAAGATTCCCCTGAGCCGATCTTTATGCTGAAGCTTCCGACTCCCGAGAGGAACCATGCGTGGTGAGCGCTGACCGTGCCCGTGGGCGGACCTTCGTGGTGACTGGTGTGGCCTCGGGAATCGGGTTGGCCACTGCCCAGCGCCTGCTCGACGAAGGCGGTGTCGTGGTCGGCACCGACCTTGCCTCACCGCCCGACCTGGGGTCGCAGTTTCACTTCGTGACGGCAGACGTGAGTGACGAAGCCGCCGTGGATGCGGTGTTCGCCGCGGTGCCCGACCGCTTGGACGGGGTGGTCCATTCCGCCGGGGTTGCCGGCGGGGGACCGGTCCATCTGCTCGACCGGACCGAGTGGGACCGGGTGATCGGCATCAATCTGACCGCCACCTTCCTGGTGGCCAAGGCCGCGTTGGCCAAGATGATCGAGCAACCCCGTATCGACGGAGAGCGTGGTTCGATCGTGACGCTGGCCAGCGTCGAAGGGCTGGAAGGGACCGCAGGCGGCAGTTCCTACAATGCCGCCAAGGGCGGAGTTGTGTTGCTCACCAAAAACATTGCGCTGGACTACGGTCCCAGCGGCATTCGGGCGAACACGATCTGCCCGGGCTTCATCGCAACACCGATGCTCAAGAACGTCTTCGACCTGCCGGGGATGGATGGCCCCCTGGAGTCGATCACCAAGGAGCATGCCCTGCAGCGGCTGGGACGACCCGAGGAGGTCGCGGCGATGGCGGCTTTCCTGGTGTCCCTTGACGCCTCATTCGTGACGGGTCAGGCCATCGCGGTCGACGGTGGCTACACGGCTGGACGCGATCATGGCGTCGTCAAGCTCTTCGGCTTCCCAGAGTGATCAATCGCCTTTTCCGCCTTTGGGTTTCTTGCCAGGCGGCTTCGGTAATTGCACCGGTGGCGGCTCTGGGGCGCTGCTGATATCTGTAGCAGCCGGCGCCGGCGCAGGCGGTGCCTCCAACGGTGTGCTGGTGGTGACCGGCATCGGCGGCGGGGCTGACAACGACGGAATGAGCGCAAGCAGCATGATCGCGAGTATCGAGACGGAGATGATCGCCGCCGCCCAGAGTTTGCGGTGGGATTCTGGCGGTTCCCGTTGGGCGCTCGGCCATGCGTAGGTCCTCGGTGGAGGCAGCGGCGCTGCCATCACCCGGGTGGGTGGGCGGACGGGAGTCGTCGCGGGCGTCGTGTCGTTGAGCGCCGCCCGCATCGCGCCGGCATGGTGATAGCGCTGTGCGGCGTCGCGCGTCAGTGCCCGTTCGATCACGTTCGCAAGGTTCGGTGGCACATCGGGACGCAGCGCGGAAAGTGGTGGCGGGGACTCGCTCAGGATCGCGTGGGTCAGCGCTGCAATGTTTTCCTGCGGGAACGGCCGCCGCCCTGTCAGCGCCTCGTAACCGACCACGCCTACGGCGTACAAGTCGTCGGCCGGGGTGGCCTGTTTCCCGATCAACCGGTCGGGGCTCAGGTATGGAATGGTGCCGACGATGGCGCCGGTCATGGTGTGGGCGGCGTCGGTCGTCTTGGCAATGCCGAAATCAGCGAGCTTGGCTTCACCTGCGGCGGTGAACAGTATGTTGCCAGGCTTGACGTCGCGGTGCAGAATCCCAGCGTCATGCGCGACGGTCAGCGCGGCGAGGACTGAATCGAGAACCGCCCGCACAAAGGCTGGCGGTAGCGGGCCGCGCGCGATGTGGTCGGCCAGAGACAGCCCTGGGAGGCGCTCCATCACGATGAATGGCAATCCGTCGTGTTCACCGACGTCGTGGACCACCACGATGTGCTGGCTGTGCAACGCTGCGGTCGCTCGCGCCTCCGTCTGAAACCGCAGGCGCCTCTCTGGACGGTCCTCAGCAACGGGTTGCAGCAGCTTGATGGCCACTGGGCGGCCCAGTTTCAGGTCCCACCCGTCGCGCACCTCCGACATGCCGCCGCGACCCACCACTGCCCGCGCTACGTAGCGCTCGCCGAGAGTAAGGCCCGGCTCCAATAACGCCGTCGTAGGGCCGTCATCGCGACGGTA
>JAVROZ010000101.1:0-4365 GCA_032162485.1 Mycobacterium sp. | reverse complement strand
TCCTTCGAAGGCGGCGCCGAGGGTGAATTCCGTCCACACCGAACCGTCGTCTTCGTGATGGACCACTAACGGCACCGCTGACGGATTGCGAACTCCGATAACGACATTGCCCGACGCTATGCCCTGTCCGTCGTCAACTGTCCGTTCACCGAACGTTCCCGGCATCAGCTCGGTGCCCAGTTCCGCTGTGACGCTGTCGATGTTGGCTATGGCGGCGGCAATGACATCGTGGCCCACCTCGGTACGGATTGTCGCGTCGATCAAACGACGGACCGATGCCGCCAGCGACTGGTAGATCGGCAACGAATCAGTCATCGACGCAAAAGAATCCACCATGTCCGTCACCATAGAGCAATCGGTGTCCCGGTCAGCGGTCGCGCTCGAGCGCTGTGGCAACCTAGGTTGTTAATCTGGCTCCATGGGCGCCGGGACGGACGAGACCAGCGACAAGGTGAAGGCGGCGCTTGCCGCCACCAGTTGGGCCCTGCTGGGCATGATGTCCTACGAAGAGGAAGTCTCCGGCTACGACCTCAAGAAGTGGATCGACTGGAGCGTCGATCTCTACTATTGGAGTCCCTCATACAGCCAGATCTATACCGAGCTGAAAAAGCTGGAGAGCCTCGGTTTGGTGACATCCCGCGTCGAGCGCGACGAAGGCACCCGTAGCCGCCGGCTCTACAAGATCACCCCGACCGGGATGGCCGCCATCACTGACTGGACCAACAACGCTCCGGTAGATCCACCGGTGCTCAAGCACAGCGTGCTGCTGCGGGTGACATTCGGCCACCTCAGCAACCCGGCCCGCCTGAAGGAGTTGCTGGCCGAACACGTGGCCTACGCCGAAGGCAGGTATCGCAAAGCGATCGAGGACGCCGAGGGGGCCGAGGCCGAACCGGCCTGGGCGTATTCGGTGATCGCGCTGCGTTGGGCGGCCAAGTACTACGCCGCCGAACGTGAGTTCGCGTTGGAACTGATGAAGGACATCGACGGGGCCGACGCCATCATCAAGAAGGCCGCCAAAGGTGGTTTTGGGAAACCGCGACCGAAGCCGGGCTATTGGCGTGAGATCGAAAAGCAGGTTGAGGCCAAGCGCGCCGTTGATTGACGTCCGCGACTGGCTAGCCTGCCGCGTCCCGCGCCGCGATGTAGCCGTACACCAAGCCCTGCGCGATCGTGGCGCCGGCGCCCGGATAGGTCGTGCCGAACGCGTTGGCGGCGGTGTTGCCGATGGCATACAACCCGGTGATCACGCTACCGTCTTCGCGCAGCACGCGGCCCCGCTCGTCGGCCTTGAGTCCGCCGCAGGTGCCCAAGTCGCTCAGCACCATTTTCACCGCGTAGAACGGATATTTGACCAACGGGCGTAGGTTGGGGTTGGGCTTGATCGTCGGGTCGCCGTAGTACCGGTCGTAGGCACTGCAACCCCGGCCGAAGTCGGGATCCGCACCGGCGTAAGCATTTTGATTGAAGCGGTTCATCGTCGCGGTGAACTCCGAAATCGGAAGACCGATCCGCGCACCTAACTCGGCCAAGGTGTCGGCACGCGCGGCGATACCCGCGTCATACCAGACCTGCGGAACGCGCATCCGCGGAAAGAGTTCGGCGCCAAACACATAACTGTTGCGGTATTGCTGATCGAAGATGATCCACATCGATTCGACGGGGCTGCCGCAACGCTCCAGCTCGAGGAGTCGCTGGCCGAACGACATGTAGTCCGACGCCTCGTTGGTGAATCGATGACCGTTCTGGTCGACGATCAGGCAGCCCGGCAACGACCGTTCGGCCAACATCACCGCCGGCGATTTCCCGGGTAACGGCGCGATCGCCGGGAACCACCACGCCTGATCCATAAGGTCGATGCCGGCGCCCTGCTCCTGCGCTACCCGGATCCCGTCACCGGTGTTGGTGTCGGCGCCCAAGCTCAGGTTCGCGCCCAATGACTCGGATTGGAACTTCCACCGCATGTCCATGCTGTGGTCGAAGCCGCCCGTGGCCAGCACCACCCCGCGCCGCGCGGTGATCGTCACCTCGCGACCGCCGTGGTCCACGACCGCACCGCTGACCCGGTCACCCTCGGCCGGATCAGTCACTAGCCGCTCCAGCCTCGTGTCCGTCCACACCGGAATGCCGGCGCGCAGTACGCCCGCGAACAGTCCGGCCATCAGGCCCTGCCCGCCCGCGGCGTAGCGCCGGCCCACCAGCATGCCGCCCACGCCCTGGGCGATGCGCTTGCCGAAGGTGGGAATTCCCTTGCGCGGCACCCGAGTTACCAAGTTCATCCAGCGGTAATCAGCGCCCGTCGTCGGAATCGCAACCGCGGCCTCCAAGACGCCGGGTCTCAGCCGGCCGCGGTATTCGCCGAGAATCGAGGTGTTGAGCGGATAGCACTCGCAGGTGCGGCCGGCCGCGCTGCCGCCCGGCGCTTCCGGGTGGTAGTCGGAGTAGTCGCGAGCCCAGAACAGTCGCAGCGGTGTGGTCCGGCGCAACATTTCGACGGTCGCCCACAGGTGTTCCATAAATCCGGCTGATCGTTGCGGGGGCGCCGATCCCGCGACTACCGCGTCCAAGTAGGTGGCGGCTTTCGCCGCCGAGTCGTCGGACCCGGCCGCCCTGAGCACCGGCCCGGCCGGCAGCCACAGCGCACCACCCGAGCGGGCGGTCGACCCACCGACATAGGACGACTTCTCCACTATCAACACCGAAAGCCCCAGCTCATGCGCCGCCAGCGCCGCGGCCATCCCGGTGCCGGACCCGACCACTAACAGGTCAACGCAGGTGTCGGCCACCAGAAGTCCGGCGGGGATGGTCGTGCTGTGCGGGCTCACACTTGGGAACGTTAGGCGCGCACGACGTGGCAGCGGAAGAGTTCTCCTGATCAGTGGAACAAGCGATCCCCAAAGCCCGCACCAGAGGCGTTGAATGAGTCCTATGCAGTCGCAATCCGATGCCGACGAAATTCGGCTGATCGAAGCCCAGTCGGCGCCGACGCGGTTCGCCCGCGGCTGGCATTGCCTGGGCCTGGTGAAAGACTTCGGTGACGGTAAGCCGCACGCGATCAACGCGTTCGGTCAGAAGTTGGTCGCCTTTCGCACCGAGGACGGCAAGATCAACCTGCTCGACGGCTACTGCCGGCACATGGGTGGTGACCTCTCGCAGGGTGAGGTCAAGGGTGACGCGATCGCCTGCCCGTTCCACGATTGGCGTTGGGGTGGCGACGGGCGCTGCAAGCAGGTGCCGTACGCGCGGCGCACGCCGCGACTGGCCCGCACGGCGACGTGGCCCACCATGGAACAGGACGGCATGTTGTTCGTGTGGAACGACCCCGAACGCAAGCCTCCCTCGCCGGAAGCCACCATTCCGCGCATCGAAGGGGCGAGCAGCGATGAGTGGACCGACTGGCATTGGTACACCACCGTGGTGGGCAGCAACTGTCGGGAGATTATCGACAACGTCGTGGACATGGCGCACTTCTTCTACATCCACGGCTCGCTACCCACCTACTTCAAGAACATCTTCGAAGGTCACGTCGCGACGCAGTACATGAACGGTGAGGGCCGCCCCGACATGGGCGGCACCGAGGGCGCACGGATGCTCGGTACCACCTCGGTGGCGTCCTACTTCGGGCCGTCTTTCATGATCGACGACCTGACCTACCACTACGAAGACGGGGACCGACAAACGATTCTGATCAACTGCCACTATCCGATTGACGCGAATTCCTTTGTGCTGCAATACGGGATCATGGTGAAGAAGTCGGACGCGCTCCCCGATGACCAGGCCATGCAGACCGCGATCAGCCTCGGCGACTACGTCAAAATGGGTTTTGAGCAGGACGTCGAGATCTGGCGGCACAAGGCGCGCATCGACAACCCGCTCCTGGTCGAAGAGGACGGTCCGGTCTATCAACTGCGGCGCTGGTATGAACAGTTCTATGTCGACGCCGCCGATGTGCAGCCAGACATGGTGGACCGCTTCGAGTTTGAACTCGACACCACCCGGCCCTATGAGGCATGGATGAAGCAGATCGAGGCGAACATCGCCGCTAAGGCGGGGTCGGTGTCGTGACTGTCCGCACCGACAACCGCCTCGACGACATGGCCATGGCCCCCGTCGGATGCCGCAATTGCGGCGCACAGCTGTTGGCCCGTAAAAGCAGCTGGAACCAGACCAGCGTGCAGTGGAACGCCGACGCATCCGCGCTGTGCCCCGAACGCCGGCAAGCCAATCGGATTGCCGGCCACCACCGGGGCGTGTTCCTGGCCTGCTCGGCATTGCGCGAATCGATCGAGGCGGCCGTGGCGAGCGGAGAGCTGGCCATCGTCGACGCACCGTGACGTCATAGTGTGTCCACCATGAATCGGCGGG
>JAVROZ010000100.1:0-3384 GCA_032162485.1 Mycobacterium sp. | reverse complement strand
CCGTAGCGCGGGAACGCGAGCGTGGCCACCGACTTCTCGTCGGCCTCGAATGCCTTGCGCAAACCGTCGGTCAACGTCCGCTTGCCCGAGCCGTCGACGCCCTCGATCGCGATCAACACGGCGCGAGCCTATCGATGGGACCGCGAGCAGACACAGAATCGCACTGCGCAGGCCCAGAGGAGGCGATTCTGTGTCTGCTCGTGGTGGGACGGGTCAGTAGCGGTAGTGGTCCGGCTTGTACGGGCCCTCGACATCGATGCCGAGGTATTCGGCCTGGTCCTTGGTCAGCTTGGTCAGCTTGCCGCCGAGAGCCTCGACGTGGATCTTGGCCACCTTCTCATCGAGGTGCTTGGGCAGCCGGTACACCTCGTTGTCGTACTCGTCGTTCTTGGTCCACAGCTCGATCTGGGCGATCGTCTGGTTGGCGAAGCTGTTGCTCATCACGAACGACGGGTGGCCGGTGGCGTTGCCCAGGTTCAGCAGGCGGCCTTCGGACAGCACGATGATCGAGCGGCCGGTGTCGCCGAAGGTCCACAGGTCGACCTGCGGCTTGATGTTGGTCCGCGTCGCGCCGGACCGCTCCAGCGCAGCGATGTCGATCTCGTTGTCGAAGTGGCCGATGTTGCCCAGGATCGAGTGGTCCTTCATCGCCTTCATGTGGTCCAGCGAGATGATGTCCTTGTTGCCGGTCGAGGTGACGACGATGTCCGCGTCGGCGATGGCATCCTCGACGGTCACCACGTCGAAGCCCTCCATCAGCGCCTGCAGGGCGTTGATGGGGTCGATCTCGGTGACGACGACGCGCGCGCCCTGGCCCTTCACGGCCTCCGCGCAGCCCTTGCCGACGTCGCCGTAGCCGCAGATGAGGACCTTCTTGCCGCCGATCAACGCGTCAGTACCGCGGTTGATGCCGTCGATCAGGGAGTGCCGGGTGCCGTACTTGTTGTCGAACTTCGACTTGGTCACCGAGTCGTTGACGTTGATCGCCGGGAAAGCGAGGTCGCCGGCCGCGGCGAATTGGTAAAGCCGCAGCACCCCGGTGGTGGTCTCCTCGGTGACACCCTTTATCGACTCGGCGATCTTGGTCCACTTGCCCTTATCGGTTTCGTAGCGAGCCCGCAGCACGCCCAGGAAGACCTTCCACTCAGCGGGGTCGTCGTCCTCGATGGGCGGCACCACGCCGGCCTTCTCGTACTGCATGCCGCGCAGCACCATCATGGTGGCGTCGCCGCCGTCGTCCAGGATCATGTTCGCCGGCTTGTCGGCGTCCGGCCAGGTCAGCATTTGCTCGGCGGCCCACCAGTACTCCTCGAGCGTCTCGCCCTTCCAGGCGAACACCGGAACGCCCTTGGGCTCCTCCGGCGTGCCGTGCGGGCCGACGACGACGGCCGCGGCCGCGTGGTCCTGGGTCGAGAAGATGTTGCAGGACGCCCAACGGACTTCGGCGCCCAGCGAGGTGAGGGTCTCGATCAACACCGCGGTCTGGACGGTCATGTGCAGCGAGCCCGAGATACGGGCTCCCTTCAGCGGCTGCACCTCGGCGTATTCGCGGCGCAGCGACATCAGGCCGGGCATCTCGTGCTCGGCGATCCGGAGTTCTTTGCGTCCGAATTCCGCCAACGACAGATCGGCAACTTTGAAGTCGATGCCATTAACAACGTCTGCGGTTAGCGAATTTTCGGTCGTCGTCATTACGTGTTTCTTCCTTACCTAAAGGGCGCTGAGGGAATCAAAGCGGTCGGGTGGGGCTACTCAGCCCGGTTAATGCACGTCCGCCACTGTAGTCGTCCGCTCTGCGCCCGACAGGTCAGGGGACTCTCAGGAGACGATGTTCACCCCGTGCCGCTCCGCGAACGGCGTCATCAACCGGGCCAGGTCGCCCGCGACGTCGTGGTCTGCCTCGGGCGGCATCGAAACGTAGCTCAGGCACAGCCGCACGATCGCGCGCGACAGGACATTGGCGTCTTCGTCGCTGGTGGCCAGCCAGGTCTGGGTGAACGCCGTGGCCAGTCGCGTCGATGCCCGGGTGATGATGGGCGCGCTGTCGGTGGTGATGAGTTGCAGCAGATCGGGCTTGGCGACACCGGTCAACAGCGAGATCACCAGCGGGTCGGCCGCCGTCTCGGCGAAGAACGACCGGAAACCCTGCAGGAACGACTCGTGCACCATGCCGATGTTGTCGTCCAGAGCCGCTTTGACGATGTCGACCAGCCGGTCGGCCAGGCGCAGGGCGTAACCCTGCGCCAGGCCCTGGCGGGAGCCGAACTCGTTGTAGATGGTTTGCCGGCTGATCCCGGCGGCGCGGGCCACGTCCGACAGCGTGATCGCGGACCAATCGCGGGTCAGCAGGAGATCCCGCATCGCGTCCAGCACCGACTCGCGCAATAGGGCACGTGATGCTTCGGCGTACGGAATCCGCTTCACAGGCGCGACGATATCGGTTTTGGCGGCGAAGTTGCCGCTGATCACGAGCGCGCCACCTCCACCATCACGAAGTCCGACTTGGCCGCACCGCAGTCTGGGCAGCTCCAGTCCTCGGGAATGTCGTCCCACCGGGTGCCGGGCTCGATGCCGTCTTCCGGCCAGCCCAGTGCCTCGTCGTACTCGAAGCCGCACTGGACGCACTGGAACAGTTTGTAGTCGTTCATGGTGTTGCTCCTAATCTCTCTGGATAGGCTGGAAATCAAGCTTTTCGCGAACCGCGCAGTCTGGACAGGTCCACTCGTCGGGGATCTGGTTCCATTCCGTTCCGGCCGGGAAGCCTTCCCTGGCATCGCCTTTGGCCTCGTCGTAGACGTATTCGCACACGGGGCACTGGTAGGCGGCCATCACGCCGCGGCTCCGTATTTGGCGAACACCTTCTTCCGCAGCCGGGGCTGCACGTTGACCTTGGTGATGTCGCCGTCGTAGTGCTCGAGCACCCGATGGTCCATCACCTTGCGCCACAGCGGCGGGAAGTAGGTGAGCGAGATCATCGAGGCGTACCCGCTGGGCAGGTTGGGCGAACCCTCCATGCTGCGCAGCGTCTGGTAGCGCCGCGTGGGGTTGGCGTGGTGGTCGCTGTGCCGCTGCAGGTGGTAAAGGAACAGGTTGGTGACGATGTGGTCGGAGTTCCAGCTGTGCACCGGGGCACAGCGCTCGTAGCGGCCGTTAGCGTTCTTCTGCCGCAGCAGGCCGTAATGCTCGAGATAGTTGACGGCTTCCAGCAGGGAGAAACCGAAGATCGCCTGAATGATGATGAACGGGATCAGCATCGGGCCGAAGATCGCGATCAGCACGCCGAAGAACACCACTGACATCGCCCACGCGTTGAGCACGTCGTTGGACCAGTAAGTCTTGGGGTTCCAGGGATTCTTGCCGAGCCGGCGGATCCGCTGCGCCTCG
>JAVROZ010000099.1:0-3312 GCA_032162485.1 Mycobacterium sp. | reverse complement strand
CGTCGGCGGACAGGATCGCTTCGAAGTTCCCGTCGGCGTCCACCTCGAGATCGTCGACGAGCCGGTTGGCGGTCGCCGCCATGCCGTTCATAGTCTGCAAGCCGACGTACCGGGCTGTCCCCCGGTTGCCGAATAGTCGGTAGGTCTCACCGGCCCGCAGGGTCGCGTTCAGGTACAGGCAGTCCGGGCATTCCAGGCCCCAGGTGACGATGTCGTCCATGCTGGCGCGATTGACCGCGAGAACCGGGTCCGGATCGACACGCAGCGCCATGTCTACGCCGACCGCCAGCAACACCATCAGGTGACGCATCCCCGACCCGGAGTCGAGTCGGTTTTTGTTGACGGGCGTGGACTGCACGAGTTGCCCGGCCGCGTTCAGACGCTCCAGCAGGTGTGCCCATGACGTCGAAAGGTCGGAGTCGGCCGCGTCCCCCGCCGACAGCGCTGCCTCGGCGATCGAGTGCGGCAGCCACGCCATCGGGTTCTTCCAGGCCGGTGGGGCCTCTTCGTCAGCCACGCAATCTCCCCGCCGGTCGGATTCTGCCCAATTGAAAACGTTGTTTTCGATTGCAGGATTACCACTCGGTCGTACGGCTTGTCAACGGCCTGCGGTCTGAGCCGAGAAGTTTGCCAACCGGAGAAGTTGCCTATTCGTCCGGCTTTAGGTCGCTTGACATGGACACGAACGCAACGCTGCGGCGGAACCCACCCCCAGGTTCCGCCGCAGCGTTACGTTCGCGATCCGGTGTTAGCTCAAGCGCTACCGGAACGTTCCGGTCCGGGTACCGGTCCTGGTACGACGGCCCGTCAAGGCCTCGTAGACCGCGATGAAGACGACGGCCAGGCCAACTCCGATGAAGAACGGAATCCAGGCAAGTCCGCCATTGGAGTTCTGGTATCCGAAGTGGCTGGCAATCGCGGAACCGAGCAATCCGCCCGCCGCGCCGAGCAGGACCGTGATGAGCATCCCGACGTTCTGCTTTCCCGGCATGACAAGTCGTGCCACCAAACCGATGATCGCGCCCACGACTAGCGCTAAGACTATCGTTCCGATCATTTCGTGCTCCTATCCTTGCGGCGCCCCCATCGGACGCCATCTGTGACGGGGGTTCCCCAAATCGTGGGGCGTATAACACACATGTTCATGCAGCCCCGGCTCAACACCCGTTGCCGCAGAACCGTTTAGCAGGCGGCGGGTGAGGGTAATCCAGAAAAACACTCGACACACGTCCACTAGAGAGCGGAGCAAATGAACACCCACATCTGCCCCGCATGCGGCTACCCCACTCTGAGTCCCGCGCTCTGCGCGTTCTGCACACCCGGCGAAGTGCGTTTTGGGAATCCGACGTTTGGGCAGATGTCCGCCACGAGTACGTTTAACAGTGGATCGGTGTGGTTGGGTGTTCGGAACTCTGATGCTAATTCGGTTGCGCACGATCGTGTTTGGACCGGTACCGTAGCGAGCTAGCACGACTCATCCGGCCAGCGTCGAGGACCGTTCGCACAAACTGCACACGACCTCACACCGCTAAAGCTGTCTAGCCGTCCGAATTGACACCAGTTGATCAACCGCTCTCTGAGTGGCTTTGTGCTAGCTGAGAATCGGCTGTCAGGTGCTTAAGTAAAGGCCAATCTGACTGACCACCGACGGTGGAACGTGACAGTGTGCTCATGGTGGGAGGGATGGGCATGTGGCATATCTGATAGCGCAGCCGCAGGTCATGGCGGCTGCAGCTGCGGATGTGGCGGCTCTCCAGACGGCGATCAGCGAGGCCACCGCGGCCGCGGCCAGCGGGACAACCGGCGTTGCGGCGATGGCTGGCGATGAGGTATCCGAGGCCATAAAAACCCTGTTCAACGGCTTTGCCCGGGAGGGCCAGGCAGTCATTGCGCAGGCGGCCGTCTTTCACAGCGAGTTCGCCCAGGCGCTCGCCTCGGCCGGCAGCGCCTATACCAACGCAGAGGCCGCCAACTTTTCCGCGCTCAGCGGACCATTGCGGTCGGCGGCGGCGAGCCTGCTGGGTGACAAGTCCGCGCTCAACGCGACAGGCAATGGCGGCGGGCTGACTGCGGTGACGAGAGCAGCGCTGGCCAACTCCTATGTCACCTTTGTCACGGACGGCAGCGGGACGTCGATACCGTCGGCCGACTTCGTCGCCAATGTCGTCGGAAAGTACCTCGGATCGACCCTGCCCGCCGGCGTGGTCCAAGCGCTTCCCCTGCCGGCGGGCGAATATCCCGACAGCGGAATCAAGGATTTGACTTCGGACGTATCGATCGCACGAGGCGTCACGATCCTGAACAACGCGATCCAACAGCAACTTGCCGCGGGTAACGGCGTGAACGTGGTGGCCTATTCGCAGAGTGCCAACATCGCTTCACTGGTAATGCAGCAGCTGGACCCGGCGGGTACACCCAGCTCGCTGCCGATAAACTTTGTGCTCCTTGGCAATTCGATGAATCCCAACGGAGGCTGGGATGCGCGCTTTGCTGGCCTGAGTCTCCCGAGTCTGGGAATCACAACCCTCGGTCCGGCCCCCAGCAATTCCTTCCCGACCCAGTCCTACACCATTGAATACGACGGCTGGGCCGACTTTCCGCGGTACCCGGTCAACATTGTTTCCGACCTGAATGCGCTTGCCGGCATGGTAACGGTGCACGAGACTTACGACATTCTGACGCCGGCACAGATAAATTCGGCGATCGTGTTGCCGACGCAGGGACCGACGACGACCACGTACTACATGATTCCGAGCCAAAACCTGCCACTGCTCGAACCCTTGCGGTCCATCCCTTACGTCGGGAATCCTCTTGCGGACTTGGTTCAGCCGGTGTTGAGGCCAATAGTCAACTGGGGCTACGGCGACCCGAACTTTGGCTGGTCCACCGGGCCGGCCGATGTGTTTACCCCCATTGGATTCTTGCCGCCACTGAGCGACACCCTTGACCTGGGGCCCGCGGTGCTCAACGGGTTCCCGCAGGGTATCGCCGCCGCGAGCAACACCCTTTACGCTCAAGGGCTTCCGCAACTGCCGTCGCTGTCAAGCCTGTCGGACGCGCTACTGTCTTCGTCATCGGCACCACTGGCGCTGCCTACCGGGCCGGCGACGATTACCGACGTTATCCATGGGCTGCAGGCGGCGAACATCCAGATCGTCGGTGGTTCGACGGCTGCGATCTCGACTGCCTACGCGACCCTGCTTCCGACGACGGATATCGCAACCGCGGCGCTGGTCTCGTTGCCGTCGTATGACTTCAACCTGTTCCTGAACGGGATAGAGCAAATGGCTGGCGGACAGCCACTGGAGGGGC
>JAVROZ010000098.1:0-3962 GCA_032162485.1 Mycobacterium sp. | reverse complement strand
GCAAGTGATCTCGGCGATCCTGAACGCGCACCTGACCTCCGTGGCAGGCGGCGATGTGCTCAACAGGTTGCAGCAAGAACTCGAGACCGCCGTCAAGACACGATCGGACCTGGACACCCCGGCCGGTGCGCGTGATTTCCAACGGTTCCTGATCGGCAAACTCAGAGACATCCGTGAAGTCGTCGCGACCGCGAATCTCGACGACTCCTCGAAGGCAGCGATGATGGCCGCGTGGACTTCGCTCTATAACGCCTCGAAGAACGGGTCGGACGCGCCCCCACCGCCTACCGAACGCCGGGGCGCGTCGGCGCCGCCCCCGGCCGCGCACGGTGGTGACCAACGGCCGGCACCTCCCAGCGGATCGGATCCGCTGCTCGATTCGCAGTTCCTCGACGACCCCGGGCTATTGTCCAGCGGCGCCGGGGTGCCTGCCGCTCCCGCAGCGAGCATGCCGACGGCGGCACCGACCGCGCCCAGCGCGGGTGGCGGAGCAGCACCTGGCGGAGGGGGGATGTCCGGTTGGAGCCCCTCGGGTGGTCTTCCGCTGCCCAATCTGCAGGGCAGCGGGGGCGGCCGGGACCCCCGGGCAGCGCTGGATGACGGGTCGTTTGCCGACCCCGATGACCGCGAATCAGAAGAGGCCAAGAACAAGCGCGACCATCACGATGACGACGATGACAGCAGGGACGACGAGCACCGTGAACCGCCGCCCGGGCAACCCGAATCACCTCCGGCGGGTCCGACGACCGTGACACTGCCCAACGGTGAGACAGTGACGGCCGCCAGCCCGCAACTTGCCGCAGCCATCAAGGCGGCGGCCAGCGGAACCCCCATCGCGGATGCGTTTCAACAGCAGGGCATGACCATCCCGGCGCCGGGGACCGCCGTCGTTCACCCCATCGACCCGGTACGCGTCACGCCCGGCGATATCGGCATGTTCACCGATCGACACGCGCTGGCACTCGGCCGTAGCCAGGCCCTGCTCGACGGCCAGATTCAACACATCTCGACCGTGGCCGGGCCCAGTTTTCTCGGCTGGCAACACCCGCCGACACCTGCGGCTCAGCCATCGGAGAACGCACCGCCGAGCACCGACATCCCGACACCAACCCGGCCGGCGAGAGCGTCGGCATGGTAGCCACAACGAGGAGATAACCGATGGCAGATCGAATCCATGTGGTGCCCGCGCACTTACGCGAAGCCGCGGCTCACCACCAGCAGACCTCCGAATATTTGCGGACCGTCCCGTCGTCCCATGCCGCGATCCAGGCAAGCCTCGACTCGCTCGGACCGATCTTCAGTGAGCTGCGCGACACCGGACGCGCACTACTCGAACTCAGGCGGCAGTGCTACGAGCGGCAAGCCGAAGACCACGCCGACATCGCGCAGAATCTCCACGCATCAGCCGCTGTGTGGGAACAACACGAACGAGACGCGGCAGACAGACTCGGTGGCATCCCGGACGAGCGACGGACGGATGACGAAGGTCGGTGACACCTCAATGACCTACGCCAATCCGGCTTTCGACACCGTTCACCCCAGCGGGCATATCCTGGTGCGGTCCTGCCGCGGCGGATACATGCATAGCGTCGCGCTGAGTGAGGCGGCGATGGAGACGGACGCCGAAACCCTAGCCGAGGGCATCCTGCTGACCGCGGACGTGTCTTGCCTCAAAGCGCTGCTGGAAGTGCGGGGCGAGATCGTCGCCGCCGGACACACCCCGTCCACGAAGGTGCCAACAAGGTCGGATCTTGACGTGGCGATCGAAAAGTTGCTGGCGCACCGGCTGCCTCGGCGCGGCCGCTGATGACCTAGCGCAACCAGACCTGGCTGCTGTCGAGGCTTGGCGCGATGTTGCTGGGCGGCTCGATCGGATTGGCGCCGAACAACTCTCGCGAGCGGCTGAGCAGCGCACGCAACTCTTCGAGTTGCTGTTGTAGCGCAGAAACGGCCATGGCCACACGCTACCGAGGCCGTGACGGCCGCACAATTCACCGTAGACTCACCCGCTACTGAGGCTGCGATAGGCGCGATAAGTACCAGCCAGACACCGGTATTCTTAGCCGGTGGGGATTTTCGGTCGCAGGGCTGCGCGCCAGCGCCTGCGGAAAGCGACCCAGGAATCTCTCTCGGTCCCTACGTTCAGCGCTCCGCTGGACTGCACGCCGTGGGTGATCGGTGGTCTTTGGCCCACGGAGCTGTCGCCTGCCAATGCCGAAACCAAAACGCTCGCAGATTATCTGAGAGTCGACCTGCAGCGGATTGCCAGCTCGGCGAATGAAGATCTGCGCGCGATCGGCCGAGCGGGAGGGAAGTATCCGATGCGCCGCGCTGCCGAAGTCAGAGTGATCGACGAGGCGCGTGCACTGGCGGCGCGCCGGGTCGAGTCGACGATGCGACAACTGCGCCAGATGAGGCGGCACGCGCTGCCGGAGCACCCGCGGCGCAATGCCGGCGGTCGACCCGCCAGCGGTGACGGCCGTGTGGATATGGACAAGACCCAAGTCATACCGGCCGTCCGGGACAGGCTGTCACCGGCGGATCGGGATAAGCGAATCGACGACGTGCCGGTTGCCGGAGAAACCGCAGATGAAGACCAGAGATTGCAGCAACTGCTGGCGTTCGTAGCACGTCAAGAACCGCGCCTGAGCTGGGCGGTCGGCGAACACCCGGATGGCACGACAACGCTGGTCACCGACCTTGCCCATGGCTGGCTTCCGCCAGGAATCGCCGTCCCGGAAGGTGTGCGCCTGCTGGGGCCGCAACGCCGCGGCGGTCGAGTGTCGGAGTTGCTGGGCACCACCACACGTGCTGAGACCTACTCGCCGGGCGACTCCGCAAAATGGCCGACCGACTCCCCCGGCATCGCCCCCTCGGTGCAACCGTTGGATCTGCCGCCGGTCGAAGATTTGGATTGGCAGTTGGGAGTCGCCACGCATTGGCGCGACGGGTTGCCGAGACTGGTGAACACGTTGGTCAAGGTCGCCGCGAGCGGGGCGGAAATCATCGAACAAGAAGCCGACCTGCTCCGCGTTCATCTGGATACCGCCCGTTACCAGATTGTCGGCCAGTATCCGGAGGTCGATCCGGCGCAACTGCTCAACTGTATGTTGTTGGCCGCCACAGAAGGCCGCGTTTCCGATGACCTGATATCGGCGAACTACCACTTCGCCTGGTTCCAGAAACTCAACGGCAAGCCGGTTGGCGAAATTGCCGAAACTACATCGGAGAGTGCCTCTTAAGGGTGAATTGACGCTGGTCGGAGGCGTCCACATACTGGCATCGTGTCGGGGCCGGGTCGCAGCGAAATCGGCGACCTCAGCGCCTTCAGCGACCCAGCCGATCAGGATCTGGTCGAAGCGGTTCTCCGCGAACTGAGCGAAGCGGCCGACAAGTGGGAAGCGGTCGTCGCGCAGGCCGAGGCCGTCACATACAGCGTGGACTTGGGAGACGTTTACGTTGTGGCCAATTCGGACGGCCGGTTGCTCAAGTTGACGTTGCACCCAGACGTAATGGCCGGCTACGCCCCCGGCGATCTGGCCGACAGATTGAACCTCGCGATCGGCGCACTGCGCGAAGAGGCTGAAGCCGAGAATCGGACCCGGTACGGCGGCCCGCTGTGACATCGGCGACAGCACGGGCCACGTGCGCGCCAGGACCCCGCACCGGGAACCGGAAGGAGAATGACTGTGCCACTTAATCTTTCCAACCGAGACCAGAATTCGGGGCACCTGTTCTACAACCGGCGACTACGTGCCGCGATCACCAGGTTTTCGGTGCGGATGAAGCACGACGACCGCAAACAGCAAGCCGCGGTGGTCCTTTCCGTTGTGCTGGTGTTTATCGGGGTGGGCTGGATGGCCCTGCTGCACGTGATGAAACCCGCCGGTCTGATCACGCAGTCGTCCATCGTCGGTGACCGTGACACCGGAGCCATCTTCGCCAAGATCAACGGACGCTTG
>JAVROZ010000097.1:0-5670 GCA_032162485.1 Mycobacterium sp. | reverse complement strand
CCCCACGGTCCGGCCGCCTCCAGCGCGAGTTCGGTGAGCGCCTGACTGAGTTCGGTGCTCAAGATCTTGAGCATCGACGACGACGCACCCGGGTTGCCGCCCTGTGCCACCGTTGCGAGCACACGGTATTCGAGGATTTCCAAAACCTCGGCACGGATCCGCGCGTCGGCCAACTTGCGCGCAAAGGCCGGATCGTCGGCCAGGCTTCCTCCACCGGGTCCGGGTTGGTCCTTGGCCGCTTCGCTGATCTGCTCCGCCGTCACTTGCAGACCCGGCGCCACCGCACCGCCGCCGCGCTCGAACTCCAATAGATACTTGGCGACGGTCCAGCCCTCGTCGATCTCACCGAGGACGTTGCTCTTGGGCACCCGAACGTCGTCGAAGAACACCTGGTTCTGCACCTCTTCGCCTGATGTCATCACCAGCGGATGAATCGCAATTCCGGGTGAGGTCATGTCGATGAGGACAAAAGTGATGCCATGCTGCTTCTTCTGCGCACGCGAGGTGCGCACCAGCGCGAACATCCAATTGGCTTCGGCGGCATGGGTTGTCCAGATCTTGCTGCCGGTACACACCAAGTCATCGCCGTCGGAGAGGGCCGCCATCGACAGCGCGGCCAGGTCTGACCCTGCCTCCGGTTCGGAGTACCCCTGGCAGAAGAACACTTCGCCGGTCAGGATCCGCGGCAAGAAGTAGTCTTTCTGCGCGTCCGTCCCGTACCGGATGATCGCGTGCGCCACCATCCGAATCCCCATCGGCGACAGCGAAGGCGCACCGGCCAGCGTCGACTCGCGGGTGAAGATGTAGTGCGCAGTGAGGCTCCAATCGCAGCCACCGAATTCGACCGGCCAGGCCGGCGCCGCCCAGCCGCGCTCGTGCAGAATCGCCTGCCAGGCCATGCTCGCCTCGTGGTCGGCGTAGACGCTGGTCATCAGTCGACCAGCGCGCCGAAGCTCCGGGGTGAGCTTTCGTTCGAGGAAGTCCCGGACCTCTTTCTGGAAGGCCTGCTCGTCCTTCGACCACTGCAGATCCATGAATTTCCCGGCCTATGCGTCGTATTGGGAATCTCGGCGAGCTTAGCCCAGTCGCTATCCGTTACGACCGGGCCCCGATCCATAAGGCCAACCCGATCGCAGCGACCATCCCAATGACCCACATCGCCATGCCTTCGGATGCCGGACCGAATCCGCCGAGGCCGTAACCACCCGGTGACCGCTGCTCGTTGACGGCTCGCACGTAGCCGATGATGTCCTTCTTGGCCTCGAAGGAAAGCTGCCGGTCCGAGAACTTAGGCATGTTCTGCGGGCCGCTGAGCATCGCCGCGAGAATTTGCTGTTCATTGGCGCCCCACAGTTCGGGTGCGTACTTTCCGGAGGACAGAGCCCCACCCTTTCCGGTGAAGTTGTGGCAGGACGCGCAGTTGAGCCGGAACAGGTCGCCGCCGCGTCCCGGGTCGGTGCCGCGCAGCGATCGTGTCGCCAGCCCGCCTTCAGGGTCCCGCATCAACGTGGGCCCACCGCCATTGGCCTGCACGTAGGCGCCGATCGCCACGATCTGCGACTCGGCGAATTTCGGTGGCTTCGGCGGCACCTGGGCCTCGCCGCGCATCGCGGGCATCCGACCGGTCGATATCTGGAAATAGACGGCCGCCTCGCCGACGCCGATCAGGCTCGGTCCGCGATCATCCACCCCTTGCAGATTGGCGCCGTGGCAGGAGACGCACGAGGTGTCGAACAGCTGCTTGCCGGCACGCAACAGCGCCGAGGACGCCTCGTCGGCGACGGCTATTTGCGGGGTAGGGGTCATCACGGCGGCCAGTTCGCCGGCGATGGTCAGCGCGATGAGCAACAACAGGCCGGCTGACAGGCGGCGTCGCAGGCGCCGTCTCGAGCGATCACCGCGACACTTGACTGATGGCTTGCCGTCGGATCTCGAAGACCCCGGTGTGGTCAAGAATGACTCCCGCTCGCACCGCTGGTCTCCTATCCTTTGCTAGTTGTCGGCCCGCTCAGCCTGGCGGTTTTCTTTCTCCGCCGTAGCGAGGTCATCTAAGCGGTTCGCCACAACTCGCTTATTCCTGGCGGCGACGCGCTTATCGTCGGCGTCGTCGAGCTTGGCGTCGGCTGTCTTGGCCGCGGACTTCTCAGCGGCACTCGTCTTCTCCTCCACTTTGCGTTGCGCGGACTGGACCGCCGCCTTGCGGCTGGATGCCACCGCGTCAGCACGCTCCTTGGCCGCGGCGCTGCGCTTTTGCGCAGACTCCGTCGCTTCCTGCTTGCGTTTCGCCGCAGTGTCGCGTGCTTCTTTGACTTGCTGCTCTGTCGCCGCGCGCGCCTCGCGCTGCTCTTCGGCCGCCTGCTCGCCTGCTTGCTTCAGCTTGCTGTCCGCCTGCTCTTTCCTGGTCTCCGCCTGCGCATCGAGTTTGGCGGCACGCCCCAGCGTGTCGCTGCGCTCAATCAGTGCGGTACCTCGCTCGACGAGCGTGGGGTCATGAATCGCATTGCCGACGGTGGCGTCCAGGAAGCCCAGTGCACGCTCGTAGAACAACCGCGCGGGGGCTTCCGTCGGAGCGTGAGTGACGATGCGGTTCTCAACTAGCTGCAGTGGGTACCGTGCGACCTTGTACTGAAAGCGCAGTACTGCGAACGGAAGGTCCGTCAAGGACATGGCGTTACTCCTTGGTTGTGCCGACTCACGATTGGCCGGCTTCATTGGTCAACTTTTCGGCTTCCCGGCGAAGACGGTCGGCTTCTAACTTTTCCTGCGAGGCCACTTGAACGTCACTTTGATGTTCGGCCGTAGCATCGAGGACTTCTTCGGCCGCATCCTGGAGTTCCTCCCGTTCATCGGCTTTCGCCTGTTGCGCCTCGCGCTGGGCATCCAGTTCGGCTTGGGTCTGCTGTGCGGCCGCACTTTGGTGAGCCGCCTGCTCGGCCCGCTGTTTCTGGGCAGCCTGTTCGGCTTCGACCTTGTTCTCGGCCGCTTCGGCCCGAGAATTGGCCTCGATCCGCTGCTGCGTAGCGTCGGCCCTGACTTCGGCTTCTTTGGTTCGAGCCTGTTCGGTCTGGGCGTCGGCAACCGCTTGAATCGTGTTGGCTTCCTTGCGCTCCTCGGCCTGCGTTTGGTCGAGTTGGCCCTCTGCGGTCAGAGAATCGTTACCGGTGACCGCGCCCGCGACCTCTTTCAGCTTGCCCTTAACCGAGTCCACTAAGCCCTTACGCGCTTCGCTGGCTGTGTTGTGTTCACTCATTGAAACTCTCCTGTGGCGTCCGCCGTGAACCTGAAGTTATTGCGTCTGTATGGCTGTTTTCCACTCAGCGCGCCGGCCAAACGTAGGTATCACATGTCGCCGGGCGACCCGGTGGCATGACTTCGTTTGGGCCGTTGCGATATCCGATAGACGATGTCCGGCTCGCACGTTCACCCTGGGTCAAGGTTTCGTCACCGCCGCTTCGGGTAGCAACGAAGTATGGCGCACGAGAACCTAGCGGTGGTGACGGGTGCGTCCAGCGGTATCGGTCTGGAACTGGCGCGATTGTTTGCGGCCGACGGTTACGACCTGGTAGTGGTCGCGGACGAGCCTCAAATCGCGGACGTTGCCGAGGAATTGGGCGCCACAGGAGTGCACGTTGAGGCGGTCCGGTGCGATCTACGGGAAGCCGCTGACGTCCAGCGTCTCTACGAAACCATCAATGACGGCGGGCGGGTTCCTCACGCCGTCGCGTTCAATGCCGGCACCGGCAGAGCCGGACGGTTCGTAGACGGAGATCTTCGCCGCGAGCTCGACATCATCGACGTGAACGTGCGGTCGACCGTCCACCTGGCCATGCTGATCCTGCGCGACATGGCGAACCGCAACGTCGGTCGAGCGTTGTTCACGTCGTCGATCGTGGCCATGATGCCCGGCTCCTACCAGACCATGTACAACGCGTCGAAGGCGTTCATTCAGTCTTTTGCTGAAGGCCTCCACGACGAATTCCGGGGCTCTGGGGTCTCGGTGACGGCGTTGATGCCCGGTCCGACCGATACCGAGTTCTTTCGCCGCGCTGGCATGCTCAACACGCCGCTGGGCCGGTTGCCCTTCAAGGACGACCCGGCCGAAACTGCGAAGCAAGGCTATGAGGCCATGATGCGGGGTAAGCAGAAGGTGGTCGCCTCCTCGTTGACGACGAAGGCGATCGGCCTGGTAGCCCGCGTCCTCCCGGACTCGGTGAAGGCACGAGCGAACCGGCTCATCGTCACACCGCTCGACAGTCACAGCATCTAGAAAGAGAGAGCATTATGGCTACGCATCCTGCCGAAGTTGAGAGCTCACTGGTCGTGAAGCGGGACACCCGCGCCGCCCGTGAACGGGTATGGGACGTCATCGCCGATGGCTGGACCTACTCGCAGTGGGTGGTGGGAAACAGCCGGATGCGGGCCGTCGACCCGCACTGGCCGCAACCAGGTAGCACCATCCAGCATTCCATCGGCATCTGGCCGCTGGTGCTCGACGACATTACTGAGGTCCAAGACTGTCAGCCGCTGCAGCAGATCGTCCTGCTGGCCAAGGGCAGACCGTTGGGCAAAGCACGGATCACGTTGCGACTCTTCGATATCGACGGCGGCGGTTGCCGCATCGAGATGTCCGAGGTGCCGGTCGGAGCTCCGATGGGGTGGGTGCCCAACCGGTTGGCGCTGGCCGCGGCCATCCCCCGCAACCGGGAGTGCACGTGGCGGCTGGCCGCGCTTGCCGAGCGTCGGCGTCCAAGCGATACCGACTAGCGCAATGCGCGATGACGCCGTCGATGCCGTGGTGATCGGCGCCGGCCACAATGGGCTCGTCGCCGCCGCGTTGCTTGCTGACGCCGGCTGGGACGTTGTAGTGCTCGAGGCGCAGGAGCAGGCCGGTGGAGCGGTGCAGAGCGCCGAACTGGTGCCGGGTTATGTCAGCGACCTGTACAGCGCGTTCTACCCGTTGTCGGTGGCATCGCCGGCGCTGCGCGAACTCGGGTTGGAGGATCACGGCCCGCGATGGGCACACGCGCCCGCCGTGGTCGGTCACGCCCGCGATGCCGCCGACGACGACGCGGGCGTGATATACCGCGACATCGACCGCACGTCAACCGATTTGGACCGCCGACAGGCCGGCGACGGTCAACGCTGGTGCGATCTGTTCGACCAGTGGCAGCGCATCAAGAAACCGCTCCTGCAGACGCTGTTTGCGCCGTTCCCCCCGGTGCGCGGTCCGATAGGTCTGCTTCGCAGCCTCGGCACTGCCGAGGCGTTGCGCTTGTTGCACCTCTTGCTGCTGCCAGCGGGCGTGATGGCCGAACACCTCTTCGAAGGCGAGGCCGCTCGTCTGCTGCTGCTGGGCAATGCGATGCACGCCGACGTCCCGATCGACGCGCCGGGCAGCGGCGTCATGGGCTACTTGCTGATCATGATGGCCCAGGACGGCGGCTTCCCGGTCCCTGTCGGAGGCGCCGGACAGTTGGCCGCCGCACTGGTCCGTCGCGCCGAGTCCGCCGGGGCGCGCGTCGAGTGTGGACGACCGGTCGACTCCATCGTTGTCAGCGGTGACCGGGCGACTGCGGTACGCACCTCCGATGGTTCGACTATCGCGTGCCGACGCGCGGTCATCGCCGACACTTCCGCACCGCAGCTCTACCAGCGACTGCTTCCCGCGGA
>JAVROZ010000096.1:0-14159 GCA_032162485.1 Mycobacterium sp. | reverse complement strand
TGGCAACCGGATCATCGGGCTGGAACTCGCGCCGGAGCCCTCGGAAATCACTGCGGGACGGCGGCTCATCCCTTCCGCGGCGATCGCCGATGGCCTCGTCGTTGTAGATGGAGACGAGGTGGCGCTGCTGGGGTTCGCCACCAGGCCGGTGCGGGTGACCAACCTGGGTCAGCTGCCGATGGCCTGGGTGGACCCCGACACGGCCGACTCGCGGACTGTGCTGGGCTCGGGCCCGGAGGCGATCGCGGCTTACCGCCGCGCGGTTGACGAGTGGCGGGTGCTGACCGCCGCGGCGCTGACCGGTCTGGTCGAACAGACGATGACGATCGCGGCCGAGTTCGCCAAGTCGCGCTACACACTTGGTGTTCCCATCTCGACGCTGCAAGCCATTTCGCATCCGCTGGCCAATATGGCGATATCCGTTCAGGGCGGCCGCAATCTTGCCCGGCGTGCTGCGTGGTTTCTCGACAACGAACCCGAGGAGCGGCCAGAACTGCCCGGGTGCGCATTCGTGTTCATGGCCGAAGAGGCGCCCAAAGCGGCGACCATGGCGGTGCACATCCAGGGTGGCCTCGGTGTCTCCGTCGAAGCCGCCGCGACCGCTTATCTGGTCCGGGCGCGGGGCTGGGCGCTGGCCGGAGGCGATCCTGGGCTGACGGCCAAGCAGGTTGGACAGCTCGTCGCTGATCGCGAAAGCGCCGCGGCGAAGTCAAAAGCGGGTTAAAGGACTACCGGACAATGGATTTCGCACTCGTAGAACTCGACGCCGACGACGAGGCGTTCCTCGCCGACGCCCGTGCCTTTCTCGCCGAACACGTGACGGATGAGGTTCGCCGGCGTGACCGTGACACGGGGGACAACTTCGACGAAGGAGTGCATCTGGCGATCGGCGCGGCCGGCTACCTGGAGAAGGAGTGGACGCCCGGGGCCCAGGGCGGGTTCAGCAGGATCCGCCGTCGGATCTGGGAGCTGGAGAAGCGCCGTGTGCATACGCCCTGGGTGACGTGGGGAACCACGGCGATGGTGGCGCGGGCTGTCGTGGCGTTCGGCAAACCCGAACTCGTCGAAGAGGTGATGCCCAAAGTTTTCAGCGGCGAGGTAAGAATGTGCCTGGGCTACACCGAGCCCGAGGGTGGATCCGACATCGCGACCTGCAAAACGCGGGCGGTGCGGGAGGCGGATGGGTCGAGCTGGATCATTAATGGCTCGAAGATGTTCACCACCGGCGCGCACAACTGTCAGTACGTTTTTCTGATCACCAACACCGACCCCAGCGCTCCGAAACACAAGAGCCTGACCATGTTTCTGGTACCCACCGACCGGCCGGGCATCGAGATTCAAGGCATCCGCACGGTCGACGGTGACCGGACCAACATCGTTTACTACAGCGATGTCCGGGTCGAGGACAAGTACCGGCTCGGCGAGGTCAACGGCGGTTGGACCGTGCTGCGCGGGCCACTGGATGCCGAACACGGTGCCGTCACCGCGTCGCCGGACGGGTTGCAGGACGTTGCAATCATGGCGCATCAGGCCGGGTTCATGTCCGCTGCGGTGGACGCGGTGGCGGCCACGGTCGGACAACCGGGTCCGGGCGGGAAGCGGCCGGTCGATGACGGCGCGGTGGCATATCGGTTGGGTCGCAGTGCCGCCAGGCTGGAGGCAGCACTGTCGACTGCCAGCATCTTCGGCCGGGTAGCGCAGGCGCAGACCATGCGCGATATCGGTCCCGAGCTGATGGATCTTGCCGGCCCCGCGTCAGTGCTGCCTATCGAAACCGACGGCGCAGCCGACCACGGGGCCTCGGAATATCTCTACCGATTCGCTCCACTGGCCGGAATCTACGGTGGCACGTTGGAGGTCTTCCGCAACATGATCGCTCAGCATGTGCTGGGACTCGGCAAGCCGAACTATTCCCCGCCCAAGGCTTAGTTGTGCAGCACTAAATCGGCGTACTTTCCGGCGCGGACAATCGCATAGGAGCGCCACAATTGTCGCTCCATCGAGTGAAAGACATGATCCGTAATGCTTTTCGCCAGCTCCAGTTGTTCACCGGTCAGCGACGCGGGTGCGCTTGCCTCGGTGCGGTCCGAGGTGCTGCCGCGGGCGGTGGGCGGGTCGTGTCGGCCGGCCAGGTAGTCCAGTCGGCCTCCGGTTTCGGCTTCCGCAGCTAGCGCGAGTGGTCGCGTTTGGGTGAAGAATTCCTCACCCGTGGACTCCAGAGCCACCAGCATCCACCAGCGCAAGACCGGATCGCTGTGTTGCAGAGCGATTTTGGCGAACTCGATCATGTTCTGCCGATGCAGATCCATGTCGGGATCGAAGAACAGCCACTCAAGTGCATCGCTAGCCGTGTGGTTGAGCATGTGATCGAGCCCGAGCGCGTCCCAGTCCGACAGAAACAGTCCGCTGTGTTCGGATAGCCGCGACGCCCAGGCGTTGACCGCATGCTCGCCGGCGCAGGACGGCTCGGCAAACGTCAGAGCGTACTTGGTCAGATCGCGGTAGCCAAGGATATCCATCACCCACATCGGAATGAACTGACGGAGTTTGTCTGCGGGACTAACATTTTCGTGGCGTAACCACTCGTAGAACGGATGCGCCTTCAGTCTGTTCTTGTGCTCCTCGATATGGCGAAGCATCTCAGTGTCGTGGTCATCTCGCGGGTCGATCACGAGCGCGGGGGCCGTCCAATCGTCGCGGGCCGAGGCGGACAGCTGCGGGCGGCGCGGGACGGTGCCGAAGTCGAGATAGGTGGCCGCGTAGTCCAGGAATCCGTCGAAGATGTCATCGAAGATGCTAAACATTCGCTGGCAGGCCTCGATTGAGCGCTCTCGTCGCGCTGGGTCGAGTACCACAGTCTCGAACACGCCTTGGGTATTACCGACGTGCCCAGACTCCAGATCTAGATGATGCGGACCGAAATAGCGGTATTCGAGTCCAGTTCGGCGCGACAGCGTAGCCGCGACCCGGGCGGTGTTGCTGAGCATGACGTGGCCAGTGGCCTCGCCGGCCTCGGAGTGGCCGAACCGAATCAGCGCATCGCCGCCGTCGTCGACGACCAGCCGGATGAACTCAATTCCGCTGCGACGGAACGTCTCCTGATCCGAAGACAGGAACAGCCACCACAGCATGTCGCTGGTGCGCCAGCCCAGTCGAGTATCCAGGTCGAGCTTGCGCCAATCCTCCAGAAACATCTTCGAGTGCTTCTCGTCTTCGAGCGTTCCGAGATTGATCACCCATTCGTATTCGTTGTGCGGCTCCGCAAATCTGAGCACCCAGCGGTTCATGTCCCGAAATTGCATGATGAATAGCGCGCCGGCCGGTCCGATTGCCAGCCGGTCCTGCGCCGGGACTAGGTCGCTGGACAGCCATTCGAAAAAGGGGTGTCCACGCACCGCCGCTTGCCCCGCATCCCGCAGTTGCATCACATGTCTCATCGCAAGGTGTTCCTTCGCAGAACTCGTCCGTCATTGCTGAGCGTTTATCTACAGGATTTCCGAAGGTGTATCTATTATACGCCTGCCCAGTAGAATCGGGCGTTGGTTATATGAATGTCTATGTGAGCTTGGTCGTCTGGTACGGAGGGGCGTGACGACATGGGTGGTGAAGGCGACGTGAGTGGCGTGCTCGCGGGAACTGGGCGCGACCCGGCGGTCGACAGCGGCGCGATCGAGCTGATGCTTGCTGGGGGCGCCAGTGGTCGTGACGCGGAGTTGCTTCGCGCGGTGTTCGCCCAGGCGGGTGTCGGGGTCGGCATCTCCGATATCACCGGCAAAATCTTGGTGGTCAATGCCGCATTCGCAGGCATGTTCGGCTATGAGACCGAAGAGTTCCTCAAGACTTTCAAGGTCACCGATCTCACCCATCCGGATGACACGGCCGAAGTGTGGGATCAGTACGCGGCGTTGATGCGTGGTGACGTCGAGATGGTCAGCCTGGAGAAACCCCACCTACACCGCGACGGACACACAATCTGGAACAGCGTCAACGTTTCACTGATCCGTGACAGCGCTGGCCAACCCCTTTACACCTTGGCCGTATTCGGTGATGTGACCGACCGCCGTCAGCTTGAGCAACAGTTGCGCCATCAAGCGCTGCACGACCCATTGACCGGATTGCCGAATCGCAGCCAGTTTTTCGATCGCCTCGACGCTGCATTCGAAGATCCGCATTCCAGGGTCGGCATCTGTTACGTCGACCTCGATGGCTTCAAGGAGGTCAATGACACGCTTGGCCACGACATCGGTGACAAGCTTCTCGTCAACGTCGCGGAGCGATTGGCCTTGTGCCTACAGCGACCCCAACAAATCGTTGCTCGTCTAGGTGGCGACGAGTTCGTCTTCCTGGTGCCACAACCGGGTAGCACGGACGAGGTGACCGAGCTTGCTGACTCGGTTTTACGGGTGCTTGAGGCGCCGTTCGACATCGACGGAAACCCGATTGTCGTGTCCGCCAGCGTCGGCGTCATGGAACAGGAGGTCGCCATTATCTCCGAGGTCGACCTGATGAAGGGTGCCGACGTTACGCTCGCGCGCGCAAAGCAGGCCGGCGGCAACCGTTGGGCGATCCATGATCGTCACCATGAAAACACCCCCATGCATCGGGCACTCGATCGTGGCGAATTCCGCCTGGTCTACCAGCCGATCGTACGGCTCGCCGACAACTGCATCATCGGCGCCGAGGCGTTGCTGAGGTGGGCGCACCCGACGCTGGGAACGTTACTGCCAGACCGGTTCATCAACCTCGCCGAGCGCAACGGCATGATCGTGCCCCTCACGACATTCGTGGTCGAGCAAGCGTGCCGTCACGTGCGGTGCTGGCGTGAAGACCAGGGCGGCGACTCGCAATTGTTCGTCAGCGTTAATGTCGCGGTACGCAACATATGTGACCCCGGCTTCATCTCGGTCGTCAAGAATGCGCTCAGCAACTCCGACCTGCCGCCTCATGCACTGCAACTGGAGCTCACCGAGAATGCGGTGCTCGGCAAGGATGAGTTGTCGGTGCGGCGGCTGCAGCAATTTTCCGCGATGGGCGTGTCCATCGCCATTGACGATTTTGGCACCGGATTCTCTAGCCTTGCCTACTTGCGCGACCTGCCCATCGATGTGGTCAAGCTCGCCGGCGAGTTCATCAAGAATCTCGGCGGCAATATTCACGGTCGACTGGCGGACGAACAGATTACCCGAGCAATGATCGACCTGGCTCATACGCTTGGCCTCACGGTGACCGCGGAGCAAGTCGAGACCGCCAGCCAGGCCGCGCGATTGCGGGCGCTCAACTGTGACTCCGCGCAAGGCTGGCATTTTGCGAAACCAATGCCGCCCGACCTCTTCAAGCGCTAGGACACTCGAGATTTAAGCGCTGTTGACCAGGATTGCGTACTGAGCGGCGGCACGCTGTTGGGCGTCTTTCTCCTCGTTACTGATGACCGAGCCGACGTAGCGCCCAAAGGAGACGAAACAGACGAAGCGCGCGTTCGCGTTGTCGGCCACGATGTCCTGCTTTTGTTCGAAGCACTTCACGTCGGGGAGACCCTCGGGCGAAGCCACATCGTGATCGATGAATTCGGCGCGTTCTGACTCGACAAGCTTGGGCAGCAAGGTTTTCGCCGCCGCCTCGTCTTTGGTCCGTGCCAATTGGCTTTCGGTGCTGAAGGCGCACCGGTCAACCCCGGCCTGCGCGAACAACCCGTCCTTGCGGGCCTGGCTGTCCGCACAGAGGCCGGCCGCCCGCGGACCCATGCTGCCGAACTCCGCGGATACCTTGGGCTGCTCGGCCGGGACGAAGAGTCGACTGAGCATGCGATCGGGATCCAATGGGAGGGAAGTGAGACTGATAGCGCCGCCTGGAATCAGCTTGGTCATGAGTGGAGTTTGCTGGTCCAGGGTCTTTTTCACCTGCTGCGTCAGGTAGGACACATCGGGGTTTGCATCGCTGCGGGCGATGATGGATGCCACCAGCCTGCCCGAAGCCATGGTTGCCCCGACCGACGGGGAACCGGGTCGATAGTGCGCCTTGGCCTGGGGGTACCCGGGGATCTGGGCGCCCCGATTCTCGTTGTTGACGGCGAAGTCGACGGCGTCCATCTCTGCGGCGGCCTTTGCGGCCGCGTCGTCGTTGGGGAAGCTCGTCAGCATGATCAGCAGGACGTCTCCCTCCTTATCGCGGACGAAGTCGGCGATCCGCTTCGAAACGCCCTGGACGATGTACGCCGAGATCATGCCGTACTTCTCCAACACGGGTTGGGTGAGTGGGGTGCCGGTTCCGGAGATCGTCGCGGCGGCGGTCGCCGGATCCGGGGAGGCGTTTCCGTAAACATGATCCAGCAGGTGGTCGACCTCATAGGGATCCACGATCCCCTCGGCTAACCGAAACGCTTCGAGAAACTTTCCCTGTTCTGCGGTCGTGGGGCCGGGTAGCGGGCGTGGCTTGGTGCCGTAATTTCCCACGTTCAGTTTGCTGATATCGACGGCGTTCTTCTGCGCGGTTTTGCTGTCGCCGCTTGTCAATTGCCAGATTCCGAACGCGGCCGCAACGGCGACGACGAGGAAAACCGCCGCGGCAATCGGGATCCACCGACGCCCCTTCTTGCTCGGCGGTGCCTGTTGTGGCCAGGGAGTCGACGAAGGTTGTGGCCAGGTGCTGGGAGGGGGGCCCTGGGGCTGAGAAGCGGGCGGGGGAACGTACTGCGCAGCTGGCTGTGTCCACTGCGGCGGGGGTGTCTGCTGCTCAGGTCGAGCCTGCATGGTCGGTGCGAGGGCGGTCGGCGCCGGTCCGGCCGGAACCGTGAAGGTCTCCGTCGTGCCGCCCAATACCGCAAGGGCTTGCTCCGCCGCTCGGGCGAAATCGCCGGTTGTCGCGTAGCGATCCTCGGGCCGTTTGGCCATGCCGCGCGCTATGACGTCGTCCAGTCCCGGCGGCAGGCCGAGACGCGAACTCACGCGAGGAACAGGCTCGGTCAGATGTGCCCCGACCAGAGTCGCGGTGTCGCCGGTAAACGGTGGCTCCCCGGTGAGGGCTTCGAAGAGTACGCACGCCAGGGCGTAAGTGTCCGCGCTCGCAGTCACTTCGGCCGGGTCACCCCGGAACCGCTCCGGAGCCATATACGTCCAGGTGCCCAGCACGTCACCCATCTGGGTCAACTTCTGCTCCGTGGCGGCGTTGGCGATTCCGAAATCCACCAGATAGGCGAAGTCATCGGCCGTAATCAGGATGTTGCCCGGCTTCACGTCCCGATGCAGCACCCCGGCGGCGTGGGCGGCATCCAACGCCGATGCGATCTGACGCACCACTGCAACCGCCTTGGCCGGCTGCAGGGGTCCAGACTGCTTCAACACCGTCTCCAAGTCGGTGCCGTTGATCAGCCGCATGTCGACGTAGAGGTGCCCATCGATTTCACCCGTGGAGTGGATCGGCACTACATGCGGATCCTGAAGTCGCCCAGCGATTCGCGCTTCGCGCTGTAGCCGCTGCCGGTAGTCCTTGTCTTGCGCGTAGGATCCCGAAATTAGTTTCAGCGCGACGACTCGGTCCATGGCGGTGTCTTCGGCCTCGTACACCGTGCCCATTCCGCCGCGGCCGAGTACCCGCCGAAGCAAGTAGGGCCCGAACCGGGTGCCGGCCTCTGGCGGCGTGCCATCGCTCATCGCTGCTCTCCTGTGTCCAGGTATCCCGACGTTGCACAGGAATCGTAGACCGGGCTTAGTGCCAACACCCAGTGGTTACGGGTTTTTACCGAATTGTTGTGGCCCCGAACCGGGATCCGAAGACGGCGAGTCGGCTCGCTGCTTTCGGATTCCGTTGGCCTAGAGGCGATCTCAAGTGGTCAAGATCGTCGCAGCCGACGTACCCGGGGCCCCGTACAGCTGGGCGAAACCGACCCTGGGTTCGCCGGGTACCTGGCGGTCACAAGCCTCGCCGCGCAACTGGCGGACGATTTCGTGAATCTGGCGCAGGCCCGATGCGCCGATTGGCTCACCGTTGGCGATCAGGCCACCGTCGGTGTTGACCGGCATCGCCCCGCCGATCTCGGTGACGCCGTCGGCCAGCAGCTTTTCCTGGTCCCCATCGGCGCAGAAGCCGCATTCGGCCATATGGATGATCTCCGCCCCGGCATCGGTGTCCTGCAACTGGATCACGTCGACGTCAGCTGGGCTCACACCGGCCTTTTCGAACGCGGCCCGGGCCGCGTACACGGTGGGTGCGACGTCCTCATCGACAGGCGCGCAGGTGGTGTTCACCTCGTAGGCACCGTATTTGCGGGTACGCACTTCGACGGCCTTCAGGTAGACCGGCTTATCGGTGTAGCGGTGGGCGATATCGGCTCGGCACATCACCACCGCAGCGGCGCCCTCGTCGGGAGCGCAGAACATGTACTGCGTCAAGGGATAGTTGAGCATCGTTGAGTTGAGGATGTCGTCCTCCGGTATCGCCTTGCGTCGGAAAGCGTTTGGATTCAACACGCCATTTCGGAAATTCTTGGCGGCAACCTTGGCCAGCGTTCGCGCCGAGATCCCGTGGTCGTGCAGGTATCGGTTGGCCTTCATCCCGAAGAACTGGGTGGTGAGATATTGGCCGTTCTCGGCGTACCAGCGTGGCATTCCGACCAGTGCGGGGTCCTCCGTGAACGCTCCGCGCGGATGCTTGTCGAGTCCGATCGCCATGCCGATGTCGTAGTCGCCCAGCCGAATTCCATCGGCGCAAACCTTCACCGCGCTGGCCGCGGTAGCGCAGGCGTTGAAGACGTTGGTGAATGGGATCCCGGACAATCCGACCATGCCGACGATCGCATCCGGGTTGGCCACCGTCCAACTGCCGCCGGTGGCCGCCTGGATGTCGGCCCATTGCACGCCGGCGTCGGCCACCGCGGCGAATATCGCTTCGACGCCCATCTGCATCGCAGACTTTCCGTCGAACCGACCGAAGGGGTGCAGGCCCACGCCGATGATGGCTACCTCATTCACAGTGCGCCTCCCGCTTTCCTGACAGGAATACTTGTCTATACTACTGTAACCATTACCGTTGATCGTTCGGAATGGTGGTGACCAGGCGGGCGCCGCAGGCAAGTAAGGGTAGGGATGACCACTTTTGAGCTCGGTGTCGCCGGTGCGGTCGGGGATCGGCGCGCGGGGTTAGCCGCCCTGCTCACCCGACAGCGGCACGCGTTTGTCGCCGACGGTCCGCCCGATTTGCACGCGCGGCTGCACCGGATCGACCGGCTGCTGGCGCTGGTGCTGGAGAACACCGACGCGTTCGTCGATGCGATGGGCGCCGACTTCGGTACCCGCTCGCGTGCGGCTTCGCTGTTCACCGAGCTCGTCGGCATGATTCCCGTCATCGAACACACCAGAAGCCATGTGGCACAGTGGATGAAGGTTGCGCAGTTGATGCGACCGGCGCGGATATTCGGTCTGAAGGCTCAAGTAGAGCCCACGCCGCTGGGGGTAGTGGGCATCATCGGACCGTGGAACTTCCCCTTGAACCTCGTCGTACTGCCGGCCACGGCGGCGTTCGCGGCCGGCAACCGGGTGATGATCAAAATGTCGGAGACCACGCCGCGAACGGCGGCGTTGATGGAGGAACTCGCGCCGCGCTACTTTGACTCTACAGAGCTGGCGGTGGTCACCGGCGGACCCGATGTGGCGGCCACTTTCGCCACCCTGCCGTTCGACCACCTGTTCTTCACCGGATCACCGGACGTCGGCGCGCTGGTCCAGCGCGAGGCGGCGCAGAACCTGGTCCCCGTCACTTTGGAACTGGGTGGCAAGAACCCGGTCGTCGTCGCACCTGACGCCGATATCGACACGGCGGCAGCACGTATCGCGTCCGCCCGGATGGTCAACGGCGGCCAGGTTTGCGTGTGCCCGGACTACGTGCTGGTCCCCGAAGGCCGCCTGGATGCCTTCGTCGACACGGCCCGCCAGGAACTTCGGCGCATGTTCCCGTCCATCGTCGCCAACTCCGACTACTGCTCGAGCGTCAACGAACCGAATTTCGACCGGGTATTGGGCCTGATCGACGACGCCCGCACCAAGGGCGCAGCCGTCGAATCGGTCGGCCCGGTGGGGGAGTCGCTGCCGGATCGCGCGTCCCGGAAGATCGCGCCGACGATCGTGCGCGGCATCAGCGAGGAGATGCGCATCGGCCACGAGGAGATCTTCGGTCCGGTCTTGGTCGTCATGGACTACCCGGTGTTGCAGGATGCGATCGACTACATCAACGACCGGCCGGCCCCCCTGGTCGCCTATTGGTACGGGCCCGACGGCCAGGACTTCCGGCATTTCGTTCGCAGCACTCGTAGCGGCGGGGTGGCCCGCAACGACTTCGCCGCGCAAATGATCCCCTCCGGCGCACCGTTCGGTGGCGTCGGCCGCAGCGGAATGGGGGCGTATCACGGCAAAGCCGGCTTCGATGCCCTCACCCACTACCGGACCGTAGTGGGCTCAGACTTGCCTTTCAGCATCACCGGAGCGGCGGCACCGCCTTTTCGCCAATCCATGAAGCTGTACGCGGACGCACAGCTCTGGTTGGCCCGCAACAGAACTCGTCGTCGCATCACGAGAGCTCGTTCGAGGGGGGCGAGTCCATGACAACAGCGACTGTGCTTTTCGACCCGTTCTCCGAGGGTTTCTTCAAGAACCCCTACGAGATCTACCGCCGGATGCGCGAGGAAGCGCCCGTCTATTACAGCGCGGAGTATGACTTCTACGCGCTGACCCGCCACGAGGATGTGGCGGCGGGTTTCAAGGACTACGAGACCTACTCGTCGGCCTATGGAGTGGACCTCGCCCAAGTGCGCAAAGGCGAAGTCACCGAGCACGGATCGATCATCGCCATGGACCCGCCGGCCCATCGGCGCATGCGCGGGCTGCTCAACAAGGTGTTCACCCCACGCGCGATCCAGGCGCTGCGACCACTGGTGGCGCAGTTGGTGGACAAGCACCTCTCGGCCGTGAATCCGGACGGTTTCGACTTCGTGCAAGACTTTTCGGCGTTGTTCCCCGTCGACGTGATGACCGGCCTGCAGGGTGTGCCGGAGCAGGACCGTCAGCAGATCCGGCTGTGGATCGACGACCTGCTGCACCGCGATGCCGGCCAGGTCGAGATGAGCGAGGCGGGACTGAAGTCCGCCATCGACATGGCCATCTACTACTTCCGGCTCACCAAGCAACGCCGCGAGAACCCGGGTGACGATCTGCTCAGCAGGCTGATCAAGTCCGAGATCGAACGCGACGACGGCAAGATGGCACCGCTGAGCAACATCGAGATCACCGAATTCGCGACCTTGTTGGGCGGTGCCGGCGCAGAGACCGTGACCAAGCTGATCGGCAACGCGGCGGTGGTGTTCGCGAAGAAACCCGACCAATGGCAAAAGCTGCTCGACGATCGCAGCAAGATCCCCCTCGCGGTCGAGGAACTCTTGCGCTACGAAGCGCCCGCACAATACAACGTGCGCCGATCGACGCGTGAGGTCACGCTTCGTGGTGTGAGCATCCCGCCGGGCAAACCGGTGTTCCTGGTGGGCGCTTCAGCTAATCGAGATCCGTTGGCGTGGATGGATCCCGACAACTTCGACATCGACCGTGACCGAACTCAAGCGCAGAATCTGGGGCTCGGCTACGGCATCCACAGCTGTCTCGGCGCCGCGCTGGCGCGCCTGGAAAGCGTGATAGCGCTGGACCGCATGCTGGATTTCATGCCGCGTTACGAGGTCGACTGGGCCGGTTGCAAACGAGTCAACATGCAGAACGTGGCGGGCTGGAGCCATGTGCCGGTCCGGGTGCTGCGTTAACTCTCGGTGTCCCGGCGCCAGACCAGGGTGCTGTGCGTGGCCGTGCCGTCTGCGGACGTCGCGCTCGCCGAGAGGGTCAAACGGTCGCCATGGATCTGGGCGCGACGAATCTGGGGCTGTGTCAACAACTCCGGCAGTGTCGAGATCGCGACCAGGTGACGCACCGTTGCCGAGGACTCGTCGACGCGAAATCGTCCTCCGTAGGAGACGAATTCAGCGCCGGGGCCGGGCGTCAACTGTGCCGACATGTGGCCATCCGCGGTATAGAGGATCAGGCCGCGGGGATGTTCACCGAAGGGGTGTCGGAGCGCACCCGTTTCGGCATCCCTGGACACGAATGACTCAAGACGCCACCCTCCCAAGAGTGCTTGATGCAGATCGCTCACCACGTGTCTCCCCGCTAGTTGCAGCCTGGTTGACCATACCGAATTGGTTACAGTAACGTCCACGACCATGAGCGGTGGCGCGTCAAGCGCCGGCATCAAGGTCGACGGGGGTATTCCCCTGGATCTGGCGCGGGTGCCGGTGGTGGCGGCCGGACTTGAACGGCGGCGCTACGACGGCTGCTGGACCGGCGAGATCAATCACGACCCCTTCCTACCGATGCTGTTGGCGGCCGAGCACACTTCGACGATCGAACTGGGCACCAGCATTGCCGTGGCGTTCGCCCGCAACCCCATGACCGTCGCCGGCGTCGCCTGGGACCTTCAGTCCTACTCCGGCGGCCGGTTCATCCTTGGGTTGGGTACCCAGGTTCAGGCGCACATCGAAAAGCGCTTCAGCATGCCGTGGAGCCGGCCGGTGGCCCGGATGCGTGAGTACGTCGGAGCACTGCGGGCGATCTGGGACTGCTGGCAGGACGGAACCCGGCTGGGCTTCGAAGGCGACTTCTACACGCACAAGCTGATGACGCCGATGTTCACGCCCGAACCCTTACCATGTTCGGTGCCAAAGGTATTCGTGGCTGCGGTGGGCGAAGCAATGACGGAAATGTGCGGCGAGGTCGCCGACGGCCTGATCGCCCACGCTTTCACCACCCGGCGATATATGGACGAGCTGACCCGCCCGGCGCTGCAGCGGGGGCTTACGCGGTCCGGCCGCGATCGTGGTGACATCGCGTTGTCGTGCCCGGTGTTCGTTGTGACCGGTCGGACGGAAGCCGAGATGGCCAGCGCCGCCGCGGTCATCAGAAAGCAGGTCGCCTTTTACGGGTCGACGCCGGCTTACCTGAAGGTCCTCGAGTTGCATGGCTGGGGCGACCTGCACACCGAACTGCATCGGTTGGCTCGGCAAGGCGACTGGGACGCGATGGGCGCCTTGATCGATGACGAAGTACTGGACGCCTTTGCCGTCGTCGCCCCCGTCGATGAGGTAGCGGCCGCGCTGGGCGCACGCTGCGCGGGTGTGGTCGACCGCGTGATGCCGGCGTTTGCGGCCGACCTCCCCACGGATGTGGTCGCAACCATCCTCGAACAGTTGCGTCCCGCAGAGAGGTTCAGTCATGGATAGGGTCATCGGCCGAACGGTCGTCGTCACGGGCGGTGCCCGGGGCATCGGGTTCGCCACCGCGGCGGTGTTGCTGACTCGGGGGGCGCGGGTGGTGATCGGCGACCGCGATCAGGGCGCTCTTGATGCGGCGGTTGTCGAACTAGCCACTGCCGGCGCGATTTCGGGACACCCGCTTGATGTCGCCGACCGGCAATCCTTCGCCGATTTCCTTGACCTGGCCCGGGCCGACGGTCGCGGCCGAATCGACGTGCTGATCAACAACGCAGGCGTGATGCCGGTGGGCGCATTCATCGGCCAGACGCAGCAGGCCATCCGATCCTCCATCGAGGTGAACCTTTACGGCGTGCTCAATGGATGTCAGCTGGTGTTGCCAGAGATGGTGGCACGGCGCAAGGGTCACATCATCAACATCGCTTCGATGGCCGGTGTGATGGCGATTCCCGGACAGGTCGTCTACGCCGCAACCAAGTACGGCGTAGTGGGGCTCAGTGTGGCGATGGCCGACGAATTCGCCTCGCGGGGTGTACAAGTCAGCGTCGTAATGCCCCCTTTCACCCAGACCGATCTGATCGCAGGCACAAAGTCGTCCGGAGTGGGCAAACCGGTTAAACCCGAGGTGGTGGCCACGGCCATCGTTGGCGCGCTGGACAAGCCACGCACCCACGTGTCGATACCACAGCCGGTGCGTTTTGTCGGACCGGTGGTGTCGATGCTCGGCCCTAAGAGCAGGCGTTGGTTCAACAAGCGGATCGGTGCCGACAAACTCTTTCTCGACGACGTCGACCATGCGGCGCGGGCGTTCTATGAAGAGCGCGCGCAGTCCGCGCTTGGAGTGGTGGAGCAATAGTGTCCGAGTTCG
>JAVROZ010000095.1:0-4233 GCA_032162485.1 Mycobacterium sp. | reverse complement strand
CAATCGCACGCCGCGGTAGAGAACCTGCTGAACTGCGTGATCGAGGCCGGGCTGGATCCGGCTCGCGTCGCCAAGAAGCGCAACGAGCGCACGGCGAAGCGCTGGCAGGAGATCGACAGCAGCGCCTACCCGGCCTTCATCGCCGAGAATCCAGGATGCGTACTCGGCGGTACGGCATGGGATTTCGCCAACAGCACTCGGGTGCCGCCGGGCAGCCTGGACTTGCTGGTCATCGACGAGGCAGGCCAGTTCTGCCTGGCGAACACCATTGCCGTGGCGCCGGCAGCGAGGAATCTGCTGCTATTGGGCGACCCTCAGCAGCTGCCGCAGGTCAGTCAGGGCACCCACCCTGAGCCGGTAGACATCTCCGCGCTGGACTGGCTGGTCGACGGTCGACGCACACTGCCCGATCGGCGCGGTTACTTTCTGGATGTTTCCTACCGTATGCATCCCGACGTGTGCGCGGCCGTCTCCCGGCTGTCCTACGAGGGTCGGTTGCACTCCCATATCGCCCGCACCACCGCGCGATGGCTGGCCGGATACGCCCCCGGTTTGCACGTGCTTCCCGTCGACCACCAGGGCAATTCGATCGACTGCCCCGAGGAGGCGGAGGCGATAGTCGCCGAGATAGGGGGATTGCTGGGTCGATCGTGGACCGACGAGGACGGCTCCCGCCAGTTAGCCGCCCGCGACGTGATGGTGCTGGCGCCGTACAACGCGCAGGTGGCGCTGATCCGACAGCGATTAACCAGGGCGGGGCTCGACCACGTCCGGGTCGGCACGGTCGACAAGTTCCAGGGCGGGCAGGCGCCCGTCGTGTTCATCTCCATGACCGCTTCGTCGATCGACGAAGTTCCCCGCGGCATCTCATTTCTGCTCAACCGCAATCGGCTCAACGTCGCCATCAGCCGGGCCCAGTATGCGGCGGTCATCGTGCGCTCGGAGATGCTGACGCAATATCTGCCCGCTACACCCGCGGGCCTGGTGGACCTGGGCGCCTTCCTCGCGCTGACCGAGACAGGTTAAAGACCGGATCGACCGGCGTCTGGCGACCGGGGGCGCCGGATTCGTCCGGTTCGGGCGGCCGCCCGAACTCGGCGACGGAACGGAAGCGCTGCTCATCGCGCGTCCGGGAACCGTTATTGGCAAAGCCAACAGGTCGGGCGGTTGCCGGGCGCGGATTCCGGGTCGGAGCCGCCACCGGTTGCGTCTTGTCGTTGTCGACAGAGCTCTTTTCACGGCCCAGGACCGGTTCGCGACGAAGGATGTATTCGACGTATTCGTCGTCGTCGTAACCGTCATCGGGACCGTCTTCCGGGTCGCCGAGGGCGTTGCTGTCGGGATCGTCAGCGTCGGACCGGCGCCGGCCTGCGTCGGCCAAGCCCGCCGCGCCGACCAGGAACATCGCCGCGATGATGCCGAACAGTGCGATGAAGGCCGGCAGCAGCATCGACTGCGACATCGCAGCCGAGAACGGCTCGCGCACGAACTCCGGCAATTGCAGGGTGACGTCCTCCTTGACGGCCGTGCCTGCGCCCCCGGGCATCTCGGCACTGATGCGCGATGTCATGAACGCAGCCATGCCGGCGCTGCCGAGCACCGCGCCGAGCTGCCGGGTGGCGTTGTAGACCCCCGAGCCCGCACCAGCCTGCTCGGTCGGCAGGTTGCGGGTTGCCGTGGCGGCCAGTGGCGACCAAATGAACGCGTTCCCGACGCCCAGCAGGATGAAAGGCAGCACCAGCCGCCAGACGGGCGTGCCCGGCGCTAACTCCAACGCCAGCCAGGTCAGCGAGATCGCCAGCGCCGAAAAGCCGAAGCCCAGCAGCGGCACCGGATGGGTCTTGTCGATGATCAGACCAACGACCGGAGCGAGCAGGCCACTGATGATCGCCACTGGCGCGATCAGCAGCGCCGAACGGGTCGGCGAGAGCCCACACACCGACTGCGCATAGAACGTCAGCGGCAGCATCATCGCGGTCGACGTGAACGAGATGATGCCGACACCGATATTGCACAGGCTGAAGTCGCGGTCACCGAACATCGCCAGCGGGACCAGTGGCGCGCCTCCAAAGCGTGGTCCGTTGATCGACTGCCAATAGACGAATGCCGACATCAACCCGGCGCCGCCGACCAGGACCGCCCAGATCCACGGCGCCCAGCTGGCCGATTGACCTTCCTGCAGACCGAAGACCAGCAGGAACATGCCGGCGCCTGACAACGCGACGCCGATCAGATCGAAACGCTGCGCACGGACCGGCAGCACCGGGACAAACCAGATCGCCAACGCCAGCGCGATGATGCCAATGGGCACGTTGACGAAAAAGATCCACTGCCAGCCCAGGCTGTCCACCAGCACCCCGCCGGCCAACGGGCCGATCAGGCTGGCGACGCCGGCGGTAGCACCCCACATGCTCATCGCGGAGCCGCGGCCCTGCGCGGGAAAAATCCGGGTGATCGTCGACAACGTTTGCGGGGTCAGCGCTCCGGCACCGACGCCCTGCACTACCCGCGCCGTAATCAGCATGGCGGCGCTGCCGGACAGGGCGCACCACACTGATGCGACGGTGAATATCACCAGGCCGATCAGGTAGAGATTCTTCGGGCCGAACCTGTCGCCAAGTCGCCCGGCGACCAGCAAAACCACCGCGTATCCCAGCAGGTAGGCGCTGGTCACCCAGACCACCGTGCCGTAACCGGTATGCAGCGCGGTCATGATCGTCGGATTGGCGACGGCGACGATGGTCGAGTCGACCATGATCATGAAAAACCCGAGCATCATCGCCCACAGCGCGGCCCAGGGGTTCCCGGAGAAGCTCTCCCCGGTCATCCGACTCGTCGCCGTGCTCATAGATCGCACCTCGTTTCGGCTCCCCCGTATCAGTCGCGCAGGATCCAGCCCGCATTATTCACGGTGTGCTGCCCATTGCGACCTTTGGCCGCGGCGCCAGGGGCGCACGGAGGGCGCCAAGGACGGGTCGCCGACCCGATTATGTGAGGTTTTCGGCGCGGCACGTATTTTGCTGGACGCGCGTTAGCCTGAGAGGACGCCATCCCTAGGAGAGGGAACTATGAGCTTTCGACGAAAGAAGTCAATACAGGACCTACAGGCGGCTGACACCGGGGGCCGACCGAAGATGTCCTCACGAGCGTTGGCGCAGGTCATCGAGCGTAGTTCACATATCCAGGGACCAGCGGCCGAGGCTTATGTCGCCCGCCTGCGTCACGCCTCCCCGGGGGCGGATCCTGCCGAGATCGCCGGCCGGCTCGAGAAGCGCTACGTATCGGTGGTGACGGCCAGTGGGGCGGCCGTGGGCGCTACGGCGACCTTCCCCGGAATCGGCACCATTGCCGCGTTGTCTGCGGCCGCCGGGGAAACTGTCGTGTTCCTCGAAACCACGGCGCTGTTCGTACTGGCACTCGCTTCGGTGTACGGCATTCCGCTCGATGAGAGGGAACGCCGTCGTGCCCTGATCCTGGCCGTACTGGCTGGCGACAAGGGCACGGGCGCGGTCTCCGAGCTGATCGGTTCGGGCCGGACCAAAGGCGGCTGGGTCTCGGAAAGCATGGCGTCGCTACCGCTACCGGCGCTATCGAAGTTCAACTCAAGGATGCTCAACTACGTAATGAAGCGGTTCGCCCTGAAACGCGGCGCACTCATGTTCGGCAAGCTCATGCCGGTCGGAATCGGGGCCATCATCGGCGCGGTCGGCAACCGAATGGTCAGCAAGAAGATTGTCCGTAATGCGCGGTCAGCCTTCGGCCCTCCGCCGGCGCGCTGGCCTGTAACTCTGCACCTGCTGCCGCCCGTTCGGGATGCCAGCTAAAGGTTGGTCACGCTCGCGAATTGCGGTCGAGGCGCTAGCCTTTATGGGTCACAAATGGCCGGAACCCGGCCACCGAGGGTGTGAGGCGGCCCCGCGACCCGGAGCCCGACGTCGCAGGTGCGGTGCGATGCGCTTGCAGGCCCAGCGAATTAAAGACTTGAAAACGAACGAACGACTTGAGAACGAACAAAAGAAGCGAGGCGAACAGCGGCCGTGGCCAACATAAGTTCACCATTCGGGCAAAACGAGTGGCTGGTCGAGGAGATGTACCGCAAGTTCCGCGACGACCCCTCGTCGGTCGACCCGAGCTGGCACGAGTTCTTGGTTGACTACAACCCCGAGTCATCTGGTGAATCGAGCCAGGACAGCCCGGCACCCGCCGAATCCCAGCCCGCCCCGAAGGCACAGC
>JAVROZ010000094.1:0-3495 GCA_032162485.1 Mycobacterium sp. | reverse complement strand
TGTCGGGCCGCCGTAACCCTTACGGGCGACTATTGAAAGGGCTGCTCTTACAAGAGGATTGGATATCGGGACAGGGGGTATCGCAAGTGGACATCACGGGTCAGCAGTGAACGGTTTCGAATCGTCTTGGTTCTGAGCAACCGCCGAACCGGTGCCCGACCGGTCGGTCAGAGCAGCGTCGGCAGTGAGATGACGGAGTCTACGGCCAGCGCGCAGAACACCAGCGCCAGGTAATTGTTCGACTGTAGGAACAGCCGCAGCGGCTTGACCGCCGCACCGGCGCGCACTCCCGCATACAACTGGTGAGCCATCGTCAGGAACCACACCCCGGCCAGCACGGCCACCGCCGCGTACAGCCAGCCGGTCGCCAGAGCGAGCACCAGCGTCGCCAGCACCGTCAACCACGTGTAGATGAGGATCTGTTTGGTGACCTGCCGTTCGGTCGCCACCGCCGGCAGCATCGGCACCCCGGCGGCCTGGTAGTCCTCTTTGTAGCGCATCGCGAGCGCCCAGGTGTGCGGCGGCGTCCAGAAGAAAATGATCGCGAACATCGCCAGCGCCGGCCAGCCGAGGGTGTTGGTGACGGCCGACCACCCGATCATCACCGGCATGCAGCCCGCCGCGCCGCCCCACACGACGTTCTGCGACGTACGCCGCTTGAGCAGCAGCGTGTAGACGAACACATAGAAAGCGATGGTGGCCACGGCCAACAGACCCGACAGCAGATTGGTGGTCCACCACAGCCAGAAGAACGAACCCACACTGAGCACCAAGCCGAAGATCAGCGCGTTTCGGGTCGGCACCGCGGCCCGCGCCAACGGCCGCCGCGCGGTCCGCTTCATCAGCTTGTCGATATCCGCATCGGCCACACAGTTGAGTGTGTTGGCGCCGCCGGCAGCCATCATGCCGCCGATCAGGGTGTTGAGGATGAGCAGCGGATTCACCGCACCGCGGTGTGCCAGCAACATCGCCGGTATGGCAGTGACCAGCAGCAACTCGATTACCCGCGGCTTGGTCAGCGCCAGGTAAGCCAGCAACTTAGCGGTGATCAGGCCGGTGATTCGGCCGGTTTTCCGGCTCGTTGTCCGGTCCGACGCGACGCGGCCGCGAACGCTCACGCATTAACTCCTCGGGGAAAATCGCAGCCGCGCGCAGCTTCTACTACGCATGATGGTAGACCGCTAGAGCAAGGCCATAGCGCCGCAGGGTCGATTCGTTCGAGGTTTTCCGCCCCGGCCCCGCCATGGCGCTGACTACAAAAGCAGAAAACCCCCGACACGATATTTTCACACAGGCTTAGCTGGGTACCCGCAATCTGGGCCTGCAACGGCCAGCAATCCCGCACTAGGGTGGGATTGATCAGTTTGATGACCACAGGACTGAGGGCTGAATGACCACTCTGGAAGAGATCTCCACGCTCACCCAACCGCGCCACCCGGACGACTGGACCGAGATCGATTCGGCTGCGGTCGACACCATCCGGGTACTGGCCGCCGACGCCGTCCAGAAGGTCGGCAACGGCCACCCCGGAACGGCGATGAGCCTGGCACCGTTGGCTTACACCCTGTTCCAGCGCACGATGCGCCACGATCCCGGAGACGTGCACTGGTTGGGCCGCGACCGGTTCGTGCTGTCGTGCGGCCACAGCAGCCTCACCCTTTACCTACAGCTCTACCTCGGCGGCTTCGGTCTGGAGCTCAACGACATCGAGTCGTTGCGTACCTGGAAGTCGAAGACGCCCGGGCATCCCGAGTTCCGGCACACCAAGGGCGTGGAGATCACCACCGGCCCCCTGGGCCAGGGTCTGGCCTCGGCGGTTGGGATGGCGATGGCAGCGCGCTACGAGCGCGGACTGCTCGACCCCGACGCCGAACCGGGCACCAGCCCGTTCGACCACCACATCTACGCCATCGCCTCCGATGGCGACATCGAAGAAGGGGTGACCTCGGAGGCCTCTTCGCTGGCCGCCGTCCAGGAGCTGGGCAACCTGATCGTGTTCTACGACAAAAACCAGATCTCGATCGAGGACGACACCAACATCGCCCTGAGCGAGGACACCGCGGCCCGATACCGCGCCTACGGATGGCATGTCCAAGAGGTGGAGGGCGGTGAGAACGTCGTCGGCATCGAGGAGGCCATCGCGAACGCGAAGGCCGAGACCGGGAAGCCCTCGTTCATCGCGTTGCGCACCATCATCGGCTATCCGGCGCCCAACTTGATGAACACCGGCAAGGCGCATGGCGCGGCCCTCGGCGACGACGAAGTCGCCGAAGTGAAGAAGATCCTGGGTTTCGATCCGGACAAGAAATTCGAAGTGCGTGACGAGGTCATCGCGCACACCCGCAAGCTCGGGGAGCGAGGCAAGGAAGCCCACGAGAAGTGGCAAACGGATTTCGATTCGTGGGCGGAGCGCGAGCCGGACCGCAAGGCGCTGCTCGACCGATTGACGGCCGAGGAACTGCCCGACGGCTGGGACTCCGAACTGCCACACTGGGACACCAGCGACGACGCGATCGCCACCCGCAAAGCTTCCAACGCAGTACTGGATGCCGTGGGAGCGAAACTGCCGGAGTTGTGGGGTGGTTCGGCCGACCTGGCCGGCAGCAACAACACGACCATCAAGGGCGCTGATTCGTTTGGCCCACCGTCGATTTCGACGAAGGACTACACCGCGCACTGGTATGGCCGCACGCTGCACTTCGGTGTCCGCGAACACGCGATGGCCGCCATCCTCTCCGGCATCGTGCTGCACGGGCCCACCCGCGCTTACGGCGGCACCTTTCTGCAGTTCTCCGACTACATGCGCCCGGCGGTGCGGCTCGCGTCGCTGATGGATATCGACACCATCTATGTCTGGACGCACGATTCGGTCGGCCTGGGTGAGGACGGCCCGACACATCAACCGATCGAGCATCTTTCGGCGCTGCGGGCCATCCCGAACCTGTCCGTGGTGCGCCCGGCCGACGCCAACGAGACGGCCTATGCCTGGCGCACAGTGCTGGCGCGAGGCAACGGTAGTGGGCCGGTCGGATTGATATTGACCCGCCAGAATCTTCCGGTACTCGAGGGCACCGACGCCGAGGGCGTTTCACGCGGCGGCTACGTGTTGGGCGATGACGGTGGTGAAGATCCCGACGTCGTGCTGATCGGCACCGGATCCGAGGTACAGCTCGCGGTCGAAGCGCAGAAGCTGTTGGCGGACAAAGACATTGTTGCCCGCGTGGTGTCAATGCCCTGTGTGGAGTGGTTCGAGGACCAGCCGTCGGAGTACCGCGACAGCGTGCTGCCGCCGTCGGTGTCCGCGCGCGTGGCCGTCGAGGCCGGTGTCGCACAGTCCTGGCACAAGCTCGTCGGAGATACCGGCAAGATCGTTTCGATCGAACACTACGGCGAATCCGCCGACTACGAGACTCTATTCCGCGAGTACGGCTTCACAGCTGAAGCCGTCGCTGCCGCCGCGGAAGAAGCACTCGACAACTGAGAAAAGGTGAATGA
>JAVROZ010000093.1:0-3504 GCA_032162485.1 Mycobacterium sp. | reverse complement strand
CGCATCATCAGCTGGATTGCCACCGCAAGCAACACCACCAGCACGGCCGCAAAGATCAGCGATCCCACCAGCGTGCCTGAGTTCATGCGGGGCACTTCCCATCCCGCGCGGTGACCTTCCCGCGTAGCAGCGTTGCCGTCACTCGCGCCGGGAGCGTCATCGTTTCGTACGGCGTATTGGCCGAGCGGCTGGCCAACTCGGCCCCGGTGACGGTCCAGGTGGCGTCGGGATCGACCACGGTGAGATTGGCCGGTTCACCCACCTCCAGCGGACGGCCGTGATCGGGCAACCCGACGATGCGCGCCGGGTTCTCACTCATTACCCGGGCGACGTCCCGCCAGCTGAACAGACCCGGCTGGACCATCGTCTGCACCACCACCGAGAGCGCGGTCTGCAACCCCAGCATGCCGGGGCGCGCGGCGGAGAACTCAACGCACTTTTCGTGCTCGGCATGGGGGGCATGATCGGTGGCCACACAGTCGATGATCCCGTCGGCCAGTGCCTGGCGCAGCGCGACAGCATCGGAGGCTTCCCGCAGCGGCGGGTTGACCCGGTTCAGCCCGTTGTAGCTGGCCAGTCTGCTGTCGTCGAGCAGCAGGTGATGCGGGGTGACCTCGGCGGTGATCGAAATGCCTTGCTCCTTAGCCCATTTCACGATCTCTACGGTGCCCGCCGTGGAGGCGTGGCAGATGTGCACTCGGGCGCCCGCGTCACGGGCAAGCAGAGCGTCGCGGGCGACAATGGATTCTTCTGCGGCCCTGGGCCATCCGGAAAGCCCGAGGCGGGCTGCCGTAGGTCCCTCATGCGCGACCGCGCCGACGGTCAGCCTGGGTTCTTCGGCGTGCTGAGCAATCAGCACGCCCAGGCCGGTGGCGTATTCCAGGGCACGACGCATCACCAGCGGGTCATGCACGCAGATGCCATCGTCGGAGAACATCCGCACCCCGGCGGCGCCGGCGTTCATCATTCCCATCTCAGTTAACTCGACCCCGGCCAACCCGACGGTGACCGCGCCGACGGGATGCACATCGACCAGGCCAACCTGCTGGCCGCGGTGCAAGACATGATCGGTGACCACCGGGCTGTCGGCGACCGGGTTGGTGTTCGCCATCGCGAACACCGCCGTGTATCCTCCCAGAGCCGCTGCTGCAGAACCGGTTTCGATATCCTCCGCGTATTCGCGGCCGGGCTCGCGCAGATGGGTGTGCAGATCGACGAAGCCGGGAAGCAGCACCTGGTCGGTGGCGTCGATGACGTCGGCGGTATCGGGTATCGGTAGGTTCGCCCCGATGTCGGCGATCTGGCCGGCGTAACCGGATTCGTCGACCAGCACGTCGACCCGCTCGCCCTCGCCGTAGAGCCGGACCCCCCGAAGCAGCACGCTCATGCCGCACCCTCTTTTTCCACTGGCTCGGTTCCGACCAGGACATGGAACAGCACCGCCATCCGCACATGCACTCCATTGGAAACCTGTTGCAGCACCGCAGATTGCGACGAGTCGGCCACCGACGACGAGATTTCCATGCCGCGCAGCATCGGGCCCGGGTGCAGCACCACGGCATGGTCGGGTAGCAGCGCCTGCCGCCGGGCGGACAGACCGTAGCGCGTCGAGTACTCGCGCACCGACGGGAAGAAGCCGCCGTTCATCCGCTCGGCCTGCACCCGCAGCATCAAAACGCCGTCGGCGGCGGCCAGTTCGGCGTCGAAATCGTTCGAGACGGTGACGGGCCAACCCTCAACCCCGCGCGGCAGCAGCGTCGGGGGCGCCACGAGTACGACCTCGGCCCCCAGCGTGTGCAGCAGCATGACGTTGGAGCGGGCGACCCGACTGTGCAGGATGTCGCCGACGATCACGATGCGACGGCCATCGATGCCGCCGAGGCGCTGGCGGATCGTCAACGCGTCCAACAGTGCCTGCGTGGGGTGCTCGTGTGTGCCGTCCCCGGCGTTGATCACCGACGGACCGCCCTCCGCGCTCGCAGTCCAGTCGGCCAGCAGATGAGCGGCACCCGATGCGGGATGCCGGATGATCAGCGCGTCGGCTCCGGCAGCCCGCAGGGTCAGCGCGGTGTCGCGCAACGACTCGCCCTTGCTCACGGACGATCCGGACGCGCTGACATTGATCACGTCGGCGCTCATCCATTTGCCGGCCACCTCGAAGGAGACCCGGGTGCGGGTGGAGTTCTCGTAGAACATGGTGACCACGGTGCGGCCGCGCAACGTCGGCAACTTCTTGACCTCGCGGCCCACCAGAGCCTGCGCGAACCGGTCGGCGTCGTCGAGGATCGCGGTGGCTTCGTCGCGGCTCAGGTCGCCGGCCGCCAACAGATGTCGGCTCATGAGGCACTGTCCCGGGAAATGACCACACCGTCCTTACCGTCGTCCTCGCTGAGTTGCACGTGCACGCTCTCGGCGCGCGAGGTCGGCACGTTCTTGCCGACGTAGTCGGCGCGTACCGGCAGTTCGCGGTGACCACGGTCGACCAGGACGGCCAATTGCACGGCCCGCGGTCGGCCGACATCACGCAGCGCGTCCAAGGCGGAGCGGGTCGAGCGTCCGGAGTACAGCACGTCGTCGACCAGGATCACCAGCGCATCGTCGATGCCGCCGGCCGGGATCGATGTCGCCTCCAGCGGCCGCGGCGGTTTGATCATCAGGTCGTCGCGATACAGGGTGATGTCCAGCGAGCCGTGGTCGATCTTGACGCCGCTGTATTCGGCGATGTTGGCGGCGAGGCGACTTGCCAGGGTCACACCGCGGGTAGGGATGCCCAACAGCACGACCCGAGTCGAGTCGGGATTGTCCAGCGCGGTCTTTTCGATGATCTGATGCGCCATGCGAGAAATGGTGCGGCTCACATCGGCCGCGGACATCAGTTCTCGCGATTCACGGCCAAATTCGGCGGCAGCCATCCGAGATCGTGACCTCCTTCTCCGCCTCTCGGGACGGATCGTTAAAGGATGTCGATTGCGGGGGCAGCGTAGCATCGCGCGCCACGACGGTGGAAATGACAGGCTCTACTTTCCGATCAGGTGCTGATGACGTCTCCGTCCCAGCCCTTCAATCCGGGCAACCCGCCGTTTCCGCCGGCACCCGGTGCGCCGCCAAGGCCCGCGGCGGCGTTGGGCATGTTCGATCCGATCGCGAAGCCGCCGTCGCCGCGGTCGCCGCCGTTGGTTGAATTTCGGTAGCTGTTGCCGCCGTTGCCGCCGTCGGCGCCAATCGTGACTCCGGTTCCGGTGTTCGTGGCGTCGCACGCCCACCCGCCGGGCAATTCGGCGCATCGAAGCAGCGGAGATGCCAACTTCCTGCACCTCGATGACCACCGCGGCGACGGCCGCCGCACGGAGGTCACCGTGGTGGTAAAGCCGGTGTCACTTGGTTGGACATACGTTGGAGGATACCGTCGGCGCAAATTAACCATTGATAAGTTTGCAGATCAGTCCTATTCTTACCGTCGGTAAGTTAGTGAGCGCAAACCTGGAACGTAGATGGAATCTTTCG
>JAVROZ010000092.1:0-3790 GCA_032162485.1 Mycobacterium sp. | reverse complement strand
CACCTTGAGATCCGGTCGGCGGGGCAGCAACCCGCGCAGATAGCCGAGCAGGAAGTCGACGTTGAGGCTGCGCTCGTGGGCTTCGTCGAGGATGAGCGTGTCGTAGCGCAGGAGCCGGCGGTCGCGCTGGATCTCGGCGAGCAGGATGCCGTCGGTCATCAGCTTGATCAGCGTGCGGTCGCTGATTCGGTCGGTGAATCGCACGGTGTAGCCGACTGTGTCGCCGAGCGGGCTGTGCAACTCGTCAGCGACGCGCTGCGCGACTGTGCGGGCGGCCAGTCGCCGGGGTTGGGTGTGCCCGATCGTGCCGCGCACACCACGGCCGATGTCGAGACAGATCTTGGGCAGTTGGGTGGTTTTGCCCGAGCCGGTTTCTCCGGCGACGACGACCACTTGGTGATTGAGGATCGCCGCACCGATTTCCTGGCGCCGCTCGCTGACCGGCAGGTTGGGGTACTCGATTGCGGGGACGGCGGCTTGCCGGCCGCTGATCAGGGTTTCGGCGGCGGCAATCTGATTGGCGAGCTGCTGCAGCTTCTCGGGCCGCGCGCCACGCAGATTCTGCAGGCGTTTGCGAAGGCGTGCGGCGTCACGAATAGTCAGCCCGTCAAGGCGGCCGCGCAACTGGGCCGCAGATGTTGGCGCAGTTGTGTGGAAGGTCGACTCGGCCACTCGGGACAGGATAGGCGTCTGGCCAGAGGTGTGCTTGGAGCCGGGTTACGTTGGTCTGATGGCTCCTAAAATCGCGACCGCCGACGTCGTGGAATTGTCCGAGTTACTGGATTTCATTCGGCCGCGGCACCGGATGGTGTTGACGACTTTTCGCGCAGACGGATCGCTGCAGAGTTCGCCGGTGACCGGCGGAGTCGACGCAGCGGGCCGGTTGGTCGTGGCGAGCTACCCCCAGCGTGCCAAGAGCGTCAACATCCGACGCACCCCCAAGGCGAGTGTGGTTGTGTTGTCCGACGAATTCAACGGCGCCTATGTGCAGCTAGACGGTGACGCTGAGGTGATTGACGCGCCCGAGGCAATCGAACCGCTTGTCGACTACTACCGCAACATTGCCGGCGAGCACCCGGATTGGCAGGACTATCGTCGCGCGATGCTCGAGGGCGGCAAGTGTCTGATCCGAGTGACCCCACGCCGGTGGGGTCCGGTGGCGACGGGTGGTTTCCCGCCGACCTTCCCGCCGACCTAGGGGGCAACTCGCCCCGGTTACTCGGCAGGCGGTACCAATGGCGGCCGGCAGGTGTTGGAGCCCGGATCCCACCACCAACCGCTTTCGCACGCCAATGGCTGCGGTCCCACGCCAAGGGGCCGGCATACGTTGGCCGTGGGGTCCCACCATTGGCCGGCCTCACACGCGAGTGGCTGCGGCCCGACCCCGAGGGGTCGGCAGACCTTGCCGGTGGGATCCCACCATTCGCCGCCGTCGCACTGCGCCCAACTCACCCCCGGTGACACCGCCGTCACGATTGCCATCGGCGCCAACGCCATGGCGGCGATCGATAACAGACGGCAAACCAATGTCCACATTGCGTACTCCTTATCTCACTATGTGTTTGCGGCTTGGCGTTCTACGTTTGATGCCGTACCCAGCAGGCGCAGGAAACCCACAGGTTCGGTAAAGCCCTTGAGAGCAACCGTTTCTGCGCGCGTTGGCACATCGGTCAGTATCTCCTGCACCGCGGGATCGGCGGCGATGGCCTGCGACAGCACAATGTCTTCACCGGCACTCTGGCCTTGCAGGCGCGCAGCCATATTGACTGTCGAACCAAAGTAATCCAGGCGGTCGTTCAACGTCACGACCACGCTGGGACCGGCGTGGACGCCCACCTTCAGCACGAGATCCTCACCCCCGTGTGTCGACGACGCGATCCCTGCCTGCATGGCCAACGCCGCGCGCACCGCCTGCGCGGGATCGTCGAACGAGGCCATCACCGCGTCACCGATCGTCTTGACCACCGCGCCATCGTGTTCGCGCACGATCGCCGCGAGCAGCGTGAAGTGCTCGCGTACCAGGTTGTAGGCGGTGGCGTCACCGACCCGCTCGTACAGCGCCGTCGAGCCTCGCAGGTCGGTGAACAGCAGCGCGACCTGGGTGACGCCGGCGTCGTCACCCGGCCGCAGCGTCGCCTCGGCAAACAAGTCGCGAAAAGCCTGCAGGGAGATTACTTCGGGCGCCACCAGAGCGTCCCGAGTCCAGGTGCGTTCCTCGATCACGGCGGCCAACTCGAAGCCGGCCTCGTTGACGAACGTCACGCTACCGGGCTCGTCGCTCCGGCCGACCGCCGGCAGCAACTCCACACCTGACTCCGTAATGCGGAGGCCGGGAAAAGCGCCAGCCTCGTATTCGAAGTCGACGACAACGCCGGGATGTAAAGTGCGCAGTCGATACGAACCGGGCGGCAGGTCGACGGCTACCGTGCGCCGCTCCCCCGGGCTCAGCAATACCTGTACGGCGACGTGCTGGGTCGCCAACGGGCCGGAAATACAGAAGTTGCCGACCGGCAATGGGCGCACCGTTTTGGCCGGCGCGAAGGTCAACTCGACATTGCGCTCGAAGTCGCGTCCGTAATCGACGTTGCACGACGAACAGTGCGCACCGCGGGGCAGATCGGCGAGCGTGGCGAAGCTGGCTGCGGCTCCCCGGCAGTTGGGGCACAACACATCCCACTTCATGCCGAGCAGTCCGGCCCTGACCCCGGTTAGACACGCTTCGGTCGCGGCGCGCGGTGGCACACCAAGCTCCCGGGCCAGGCACTTGGGCCGGATGCGGATGAGATCGGCGGCCATGCCGTGCAGCACGAGGTCGGCGAGCCGGCTGCCGAGCCCGTTTCCGTAAGCGCTGCGGTCTATTTCGCGCGCCATCGCTGTGGCCCGCTCGCGCGCACCGTGGGGCAGCTTTGGCTCCGGCATGATGAAGGGCGTCAGGCGTTCGGGCGCTTGGTCTTTCGAAGCAAACGCGACAACCTCCTGGATGCGCCTCGCCACGTTTTCGCCTGCCTGGGCCGCGAGTCGTGCACCGAATACGCGGCCGGCCAAGGTCAGCGGTTCCCATTCGAGCACATACGTGACGCGTGATCCGCCGTTGCCGTCCGACTCGATATCGACTACCGGGCCGAAGCGGCGGAATGGTCCCTTGCTGAACACACGCGACTGGCGGAAGTGCCGGCCCGAGATCCACTCGTACGGCTTTTCCTCCCATTCCAACACGAAGCCCGCACCCTTGCCCCGACCCCGGCGCAAGACTGTGCCGTCCGATCGCGGCGTCTCCTCAAGTGTGTAGGGCGGCAGGCCCAGAGCTTCGTTGAACCGGTTGGTGTCGGCCAGCAACGGCCAGAGTTGATCTGGCGGGAGCTCGAATGTCCAGGTCCAAGTGCGGTGCATCGCATGAAACTGTAGTCCGGTAGTGGCTGATTGGAATAGCGGTTTCGCGCGGCCGGCGTGCGATTCGCGCGGGTGGATACCCGATTCCCCAATAGGTCCCTTGGTCCCGAATCGCGCTTACACTGTTGACGATCCGGCTCCGGGCTTGGGGGGTGACGAGTGATATCGATAGCAGCGTTCCCCTTCATCGACGGGTTCGTCTATGGCGAGGGGCCCCGATGGCACAACGGCCGGCTGTGGTTCAGCGACGGACCGGGAAGCCGAGTGTATTCGGTGGGCGAGGCCGGTGACCTTGCTGTAGAGGTCGAGCTTGCACACGCCTCTGGGTTGGGCTGGCTTCCCGACGAAACGCTCGTCGTCTCAACCCTTTTCGAAGCATCGATTCATCACGTCGACGGTC
>JAVROZ010000091.1:0-6930 GCA_032162485.1 Mycobacterium sp. | reverse complement strand
GAGAACTGAAGCGGCTCGGTGCGCAGCGCGGTGGCGTGCACCCATGCCACCGGATGTCCTTCCGCCAGGCGGGCATCGGCGATCTCCTCATTGCCGATCACCACCGCGCAGGCGCCATCCGACGACGGGCAGGTCTCGTCAAAGCGGATGGGGTCCCACAGCATCGGCGATTGCATCACCTTCTCGACGGTGATGTCGGGCTGCTGCAAGTGCGACAACGGATTACGGGCGCCGTTGAGTCGGTCCTTGACCGCAACAATGGCACCGATGTTCAGCGGCGCACCGGAGCGACGGATGTACGACCGAACGTGCGGGGCGAAGTATCCGCCTGCACCCGCTCCGACCGGCTTGATGAACGGGATCGGGATCGACAGCGCCCACATGGCGTTGGACTCCGACTGCTTTTCCCAGGCCATCGCCAGTACCCGGCGGTACTTGCCGGACTGGACCAGGCTGGCCGCCACCACCGCAGTGGATCCACCGACCGACCCTGCGGTGTGTACCCGGATCAGGGGCTTTCCGGTGGCTCCGACGGCGTCGGCCATGAACAGTTCGGGCATCATTACGCCCTCGAAGAAGTCCGGCGCTTTACCGACGACGACGGCGTCGATGTCGTCGAACTTCGAACCAGAGTCGGCCAGCGCCCGGTCAATCGCCTCGCGGACCAGACCGTTCATCGAAACGTCCTTGCGCTTCGCGACGTACTTGGTCTGTCCGGTGCCGAGCACCGCGGCGAGGTTCGCTCCTGCGCCTGCCATCAGTTCTTTCCTTCCATGACCGCGACCAAGTTCTGTTGCAGCGCAGGCCCGCTCGTGGCATGTGCCAGCACCCGCCCCGCCGAACCGTTCCAGATATGTTGTGCCGCAAACCCGATGCGCTCGAGACCGGCGACAAACATCGGGTTGGCCGCCAGCGCCCCGCCGGACGGATTGACTTTCGTCGAGTCCGACAACCCGATCGCCTCGGCCAGGATCAACTGCTGGTGGGTGAAGGGGGCGTGGATCTCGGCGATGTCGATGCTGGTGTCACCGCCGGTCGCGGTTTTAGCCGATGCCGCGGTTGACGCTGACACGGTCAAATCGCGTAGACCGAGGGCGGGGGACTCGATGCGATGGTCGATATCCGTTATCCAGGCTGGGTTTTCGCGGAGTTCGCGGGCGCGATCGTCGGCCGCGAGCACGATTGCCGCGGCGCCGTCAGTGATCGGTGCGATGTCATGACGCCGCAGCGGGTCGTTGAAGAATGGCCGGGCCAGCAGTTCGTCGATGCTCTTTGCCGGCTTTTCGGAGTCGGTCCGTTCGGCCTGCGCGAACGAGTCGAGGGCAACCTGCGCCATCTGTTCGGCGGTCCACTTCCCGGAGTCGAGCCCGATGCGGGCTTGCAAGCCGGCCATCGACACCGAGTCGGGCCAGAGCGGCGCGACGGTGTAAGGATCGGTCTGGCGCGTCAGAATCTGGCGCAGAATGCCGGCGGACGACTTGCCGAAGCCATACACCAGAGCGGTGTCGACCTCGCCGGTGAGGATCTTGATGTAGGCCTCGAAAAGTGCCCATGCCGCGTCCATTTCGACGTGCGACTCGTTGATCGGCGGAACGGCGCCGATCGAGTCGATCGCAGAGATGAATGAAAATGCCCTTCCGGCAAGGTAATCCGAGGAGCCTGAGCACCAGAAGCCGATGTCGGCCTTGGTGATGCCCAACTCCTGGTACAGCTCGGCGAAGCACGGCATCAGCATTTCTACACCGTTGGTGGTGCCGTCGGTACGGCGAACATGAGGCGCGTGGGCGAAGCCGACCACCGCGACATTGCGAGTGCTCATTGTGTAAGTAAGCCCTTTACAGGTGGTGCTTGTAGGTGTCGTACTCGGCATCCGGTTCGCCGGTAGGCCGGAAAAATTCGATGTTGTCGATGCCGAATCCCCACTCATCGCGGGGCCGCCACACCGCCTCCACGCGCATGCCCATTCGCACTTCGTGCGCGTCGATGTCGGCGACCAAGTGCAGGAACGGAATATCGGCGCCGTCGAGCAGGACGTAGGCCGCGACGTAGGGAGGCTTGATGCGCTGGCCCTGGAACGGGATGTTGATGATCGCGAACGTCGTGACCGTGCCCTTGTCCGGCAATTCGACGAACTCGGTGGTCGGCACGCCGGTGGCCGGGTCGGCGCCGTGCGGGGGGAAGTAGACCTTTCCGGATTCTCCGGTTCGAGCGCCGATCAGTTTGCCCTCGGCAATCGCCCGCAGGTAGGCGCTCTCCTCATGCGAGGCGGTGTGCTGAATGGTCAGCGAGACGGGCGTGACGATCATGGTGACCGGGTCTTGGTCGCTCGGTTCGCCGTCCGGAACGTCTTCGGCTTCCTCGCCCAGCTCAAAGTAGGCGATGTCGGTGATGGCGCCCACCGGTTCGTCAGCCCAGTGCACGTGCACCCGGGCGCCGGATTCGATGGCCTCCGGCGAACCCGCGTTCACCGCGTGCAGCAGGGGCGTGTCTGCCCCGTCGAGCTTGATCAGCGCCCAGGCGAACGGCCGGTCCAGTGGCTCGCCGCCCAGCGGGCTGGGCTGCCAGGTCCAGGAGACCACTGTGCCGACGCTGGCCACCGGCACCATCTCGCCCAGCGGTTCGTAGGTAACCGGGTCGTATTCCGCCGGTGGCACATGTACCCGGCCATCGGAGCCGCGTACTCCCAGAACGCGGCGCTCACGCAGTCCGGTGAAGAACTTCCCTAGCGTGGCACCTACCGAACGGGTGTAGTCGAAGGACAACGTTAACGGTGCGGAGAGAGGCGGCTCAGGGTGATCGATCTGGGCCGGGGCGCTCGAACTGGCTGTCACGCCTTCGAGTAGAACAGGTTCTAAGAATCGTTTCAACACCGGTCTTGGAGAGGCATCGAATGAAGCTCGGACTGCAACTCGGTTATTGGGGCGCTCAGGCTCCGGAGAACCATGCGGAGCTCGTCGCCGCGGCCGAGGACGCCGGGTTCGATGCCGTGTTCACTGCCGAGGCGTGGGGATCCGATGCCTACACGCCGCTGGCCTGGTGGGGTTCGGCCACGCATCGGGTGCGCCTGGGTACCTCGGTGGTGCAGCTGTCCGCGCGCACCCCGACCGCCTGCGCGATGGCGGCCCTGACGCTGGATCACCTCAGCGGTGGCCGGCACATCCTCGGGCTCGGTGTGTCCGGACCCCAGGTCGTCGAGGGCTGGTACGGGCAGCGCTTCCCCAAGCCGCTGGCGCGGACCCGCGAATACATCGACATCGTGCGCCAGGTCTGGGCCCGCAAGGAGCCGGTGACCAGCGCCGGACCGCACTATCCGTTGCCGTTGAAGGGAGAGGGCACAACCGGTTTGGGCAAGCCGCTGAAGCCCATCACGCATCCGCTGCGCGCAGACATTCCGATCATGTTGGGCGCCGAAGGGCCGAAGAATGTCGCGCTGGCCGCCGAGATCTGTGACGGCTGGTTGCCGATCTTCTATTCGCCGCGGATGGCGCAGACGTACAACGAATGGCTCGACGAGGGGTTCGCCCGGCCGGGCGCGCGGCGCACCCGTGCGGACTTCGAGATCTGCGCGACCGCGCAGGTGGTGGTCACCGAGGACCGGGAGGGGACATTCGCCGCGGTCAAGCCGTACCTGGCCCTCTACATGGGCGGCATGGGAGCCGAGGACACCAACTTCCACGCCGACGTCTACCGGCGGATGGGGTACGCAGAGGTGGTCGACGAGGTCACCCAGCTGTTCCGGACCGACCGCAAGGATGAAGCCGCGAAGGTGATCCCCGACGAGCTGGTCGACGATGCCATGATCGTCGGCGACCTGGACTACGTGCGTAAGCAGATCGTGGCCTGGGAGGCCTCGGGAGTCACCATGATGGTGGTCGCTGCCCGCAGCGCTGAGCAGGTCCGCGACCTTTCCGCGTTGACCTGAGGTCGCGGGTTGCGGCGGGATTAGAACGCGTTCTAGATTGGCCGGATGGCGATGGAGTCAGACGGCGCGCGCGTCGCCGAAGGACATCTCCACATTGGCGACCGACTGCGTCATCATCGCCCGCTTGGGCAGGCCCAACGACGCCAGCTCATCGGCGTAGGGGTGGTCGCCGAGTCTGATGCGCGCACCACCGAGTCGGGTCCTGGTGCCCGACGAGCGCATCTGCGAGGAAGTCTCCCGGGTGACGCCATCCAGGTGGGAGTACGTCGTCAGGTCTTGCGCTGCTGGCATCGGCACCGGCAGGCCGGGGCTGAACTCGATTCCCGCGATCAGCTGACCATCGGCGCTGACGTCGAAGTCGAACTTGCGACCCTCGCGAACGTTGAAGTCCGCCATGATCTTCGGGTAACCCCAAATGGTGCGGCCGGCCTCGAGGGTGAACTCCTGGTCGACCGGCAGGCGATGAATGAAGGTGGCGGCCTTGCCCATCGCGCGCAGGCCGCGCTGCGTCGTGCCCGGCTTGTTGACCATGAAAGCGGTGCCGTACTCGTGGTATTTACCCAGATCGCCGTCGATGTAGCGGACCAGCAGCTGCAGCAGTATCGCCCGGCCGGGCAGGTATTCGAAGATCTTCAGACCGCTGTAGTCAATGAGGCGTTGCGCCGCTGCGGCGGGAACCGAGAACATCGCGGAATGCTGATCGGCCTTGCGGATGCGCACCGGCATGGTGAGGACAGTGCCGGCGATGGTGTGTTGCGATACAGACATGGGCTTACTGTAATGGGCTCGAAGCAGAAAACTGGAGGCTGTAGATGACGGAACTTGTTGGTGAGACCATCCCTGCCGCGATCCTGGACATCGACCTGACGGACGGCAATTTCTACGCCGACGGCGTTGCAGCCCGGGAAGCCTACCGCTGGATGCGCACAAATCAGCCGGTGTTCCGGGATCGCAACGGATTGGCTGCCGCGACAACGTACCAATCGATTCTGGACGCGGAGCGCAACCCGGAGCTGTTCTCCAGCACCGGCGGCATCCGTCCCGATCAGCCGGGCATGCCGTACATGATCGACATGGACGACCCCGCACACCTGTTGCGCCGCAAGCTCGTCAACTCCGGCTTCACCCGCAAGCGGGTGAAGGACAAGGAAGCGTCCCTTGGGGAGTTGTGCGACACCCTGATCGACGCAGTATGCGAACGCGGCGAGTGCGACTTCGTCCGCGACATCGCCGCGCCGCTGCCGATGGCGGTGATCGGCGACATGCTCGGTGTGCTGCCCCAAGAGCGGGGGATGCTGCTGAAGTGGTCGGACGACCTGGTCGGGGGGCTGAGCTCGCATATCGACCCGACGTCGGTGGAATTCCAGACGGTGATGAACGCGTTCGCCGCGTACACGGAGTTCACCATGGACCTGATCGGCAAGCGCCGCACCGAACCGACCGACGACCTGTATTCCATCCTGATCAATGCCGAGGTCGAAGGTCAGCGGATGTCCGACGACGAGATCGTCATGGAGACACTGCTCATCCTGATCGGCGGCGACGAGACCACTCGGCACACACTGAGCGGAGGTACCGAGCAGTTGGCGCGCAACCGCGACCAGTGGGATGCGGTGGTGGCCGATCCGACGTTGTTACCGGGCGCGATCGAGGAGATGCTGCGCTGGACGTCGCCGGTGAAGAACATGTGCAGAACGTTGACCAGCGATACCGAGTTTCACGGCACCTCGCTGCGCGAGGGCGAGAAGATCATGCTGCAGTTCGAGTCGGCGAACTTCGACGAGTTGGTGTTCGATCAGCCAGAGAATTTCGACGTGCGGCGAAACCCTAACAGCCACTTGGCCTTTGGCTTCGGTACCCATTTCTGCATGGGTAATCAGCTGGCTCGGCTGGAGTTGTCGTTGATGACTTCGCGGGTGCTCAAGCGGTTGCCCGACCTGCGGCTGGCCGACGAGTCGGCGTTGCCGCTGCGGGCGGCGAACTTCGTCAGTGGCCTGGAGTCGATGCCGGTGGTGTTCACGCCGACCGCGCGGGTTCTCGACTGAGTTACTTGTTCTTGAACTGGGGCTTGCGCTTCTCGGCGAACGCGCGCGGACCTTCCTTCGCGTCATCGGACAGAAAGACCTGGATGCCGATCTGGGTGTCGAGCTTGAACGCCTCGTTCTCGTGCATACCCTCGGTCTCGCGGATTGTCCGCAGGATCGCCTGGACGGCCAGCGGTCCGTTGTTCTCGATGATCTCGGCGAGCTCGAGCGCCTTCGTCAGCGCCTGCCCGTCCGGAACAACGTGGCCGATCAGGCCCATCTCCTTGGCCTCGGCCGCGGTGATGTGGCGTCCGGTCAACAACACGTCACAGGCCACGGTGTACGGGATCTGCCGCACGAGTCGCACGGCCGAGCCACCCATCGGGTACAGGCTCCACTTGGCCTCGGAGACGCCGAACTTGGCGCTCTCGCCGGCGATGCGAATGTCGGTGCCCTGCAAAATCTCGGTACCCCCGGCGATCGCCGGTCCTTCGACGGCCGCGATCAGCGGCTTGGTCAGCCGCCGCCCCTTGAGCAGGGCGTCGATGCGCGACGGGTCGTAGCTGCCGTCCTTGAATGAGTCGCCCGGCGGCTTCTTGGTTGCGGTCTTGAGGTCCATGCCGGCACAGAAGTAGCCGCCGGCGCCGGTAAGGATGCAGCACCGGATGTCGGGATCGTTGTCGACGCGGTCCCAGGCCTCGACCATGATCTGCATCATTTCGGTGCTCAGGGCGTTGCGGGCGTGTGGCCGGTTCATGGTCACGATCAGCGTGTGACCGCGCTGCTCCACCAGCGCGTCCATTTCCGAGGGTCCGGATTCGTTTGCTGACGCCTCTGCCACTACTACCGCCTCTTCCTCGACTTGGGGGGTGAGCTTGTCAAGAAATGTAACACGTTCTAATTTGGTGGCCGTGGCCCTGAATATTGCTTACCTCGCCGAGAACGACATCGACGCAGTGCCGGATCGTGTTGCACTCATCTGCG
>JAVROZ010000090.1:0-5568 GCA_032162485.1 Mycobacterium sp. | reverse complement strand
GTTCGTACCTCGCTCGCCGAGATCGCTGAGATCGCCGAGCCGGGGACCGCGGCCGTCATCGAGTTCATGGCGGTGCGCGAGCGCGGGAGTGTGCAGCACCTCGGTTCGACGGTTACCGGGCGACTGGATGCGTCGAGCAACCGGATGGACGCATTGGAGGCGCTCTTCCCCGCGGTTACCGCATCGGGCATCCCGAAGGCGGACGGTGTCGAAGCTATCCTGCGCCTCGACGAGGGGCCGCGCGGGCTGTACTCGGGAGCTGTCGTGATGTTTACCGCCGACGGCGGACTCGACGCGGCGCTGGCGCTGCGGGCCGCCTATGAACGCGACGGGCGAACCTGGCTGCGGGCCGGCGCCGGTGTCATCGAGGCTTCAGACCCCGAGCGCGAATTCGAGGAGACCTGCGAAAAGCTCTCGACGCTGACGCCGTATCTGGTTGAGCGGCAATAACTGTCGCCAGCACCAACGGACGTTACTGAGCCTGCCGAACGTCTGACCCGCCCGAATGCTCGAGGTATTCCGCCAGCAGCCGGCTGACCAGTGACTCGATCGTCGACTCGATCGACGAGGCGAGTGTGGCGGTGACCGTCGCAACCGCTTGCGTGCGGAATCGGACCAGCATGGTGATCAGCTCGGCGACCTCGGCATCCGCGGGCAGCGCTTCGCCAGGCTTGATCCGGTCCGCGACGTGCTCGAAGCCGACACGGACCAGCATGTCGCTGATCTCGTCGATCTTCGGCAGGATCTGCTCATGCAGGTCGATGAGCTTGTCGATGCTTACCCCGTAGCCGCGGACTTCGTTGAACGCCTCGATGAGTTTGGGCCGGGTGATGGTGGCCCGTTCTCCGTCCACACGGATCACGTGCAGGTTGACCAGTCGATCGAAAGCGTCTGTGTCGCCGAGGAGTTGGCGGGCTTCGGCCAGTGACATGGTCTGTGATTTCTCGGTGGTCCAGGTGCCCACAATGGCCGTTTCCAGGCCCAGGACGTCACCGAGGTTCTTGCCCTCTTCCCATGCGCTGAGCATTTCCCGAACGTGGGCGATGGTGTATCCGCGGTCGAGCATCGAGGTGATCAGGCGGAGCCGGGTCAGGTGGGTGTCGTTGAACAGCGCAATCCGCCCGACCCGCAGTGGCGGCGGCAACAGGTCGCGGTCGCGATACACCCGGATGTTGCGTGTGGTGGTGCCGGCCAGCCGCGCCAGTTCTTCGATCCGGTACTCCCCGGATGCCGCGGCGCCGTGTGGGTGGCGGACCGCCGCATCGAATAACTGCGTCACTGCCGTCTCGACGAATTCGCGTGACTGCCTGCGAACGCGGTGCGGCGCACGCCGTACGTTGTGCAGCACGCTGGCGATCGTGCCCGGTTCAGGTCGTGCTGATCGGTCGGCTGTCAACTCGAGCCGCCTTCTCAGGCCGGTGCGCTGACACGGTCGCGGGCAGCGAAGGCGACCGCGTCGTAGTGCCGATACCGAAAGTCCCGCATTTGACGAAGATACTGGGTCGCCGTCCCCGGGTACATGGATGCGTTGAATCCGTCTTTGGTCAGATACCAGCTTTGGCAGCCCGACATCCACGTCGTCTTGGTCAGCCGGCGTTGAATGCTCTGGTTGTGGCGGCTCTGGATCTCTGCACGCACATCGAGATAGCGCAGGTCGTTGTCCAGGATGGTGGTGATGCCGCGCACCGCGTAGTCGAGCTGACCTTCGATGTAGACGAGCAGCGAATTATGGCCAGGCCCGGAATTGGGACCGGTCATGAAGAACAGGTTCGGATACCCGTGCGCATTGATGCTCTTGTAAGCCTGTCCGCCACCGGCCCATTCGTCGGCCAGCGACCGACCACCGAGGCCGGTGACCGGAAACGGCGGCCCGGTGAGGTGCACGTCGTAGCCGGTCGCGAACACGATGCAGTCGAGGTGGTGTTCGATGCCGTCGCTGGTTCGGATTCCGACCGGGCTCAGCGTCGCTATCGGCCAGTCGACCAGCTTGCAGTTAGCACGCTGCAGTGCCGGGTAATAGTCGCTGGAGACCAGCATGCGCTTGCAACCCGGTGCAAAGTCCGGCGTCAGCTGACGGCGCAGCCAGGGGTCTTTGACCTGTGCGCGAATGTGGGCCTGACCCAGTCTGGCCACCAGCGAGGTCAGCGGGGTGTTCCACACCATCGCCGTGGCGGTGGCTTCGTGGCCCCAGAACAAAACCTGTCGGGCAAGGTGTTGAGTGGCAGGGACTTTGGCGAACAACGCCTGCACCGCGGGCGGGGTGGCGACGTCCAGGCGTGGCAGCACCCAGCCGGGGGTGCGCTGAAATACCTTGACGAATCCGGCCTTCTTCACCAGTTCGGGAATGATCTGGATCGCGCTGGCACCGGTGCCGATGACGGCGACCCGCTTGCCGGTGAAGTCGTACTCGGAATCCCAGCGGGCGCTGTGGATCTTGTGTCCTTGGAAGCTGTCCAGGCCGCGCATCTCCGGGAAGCTGGCGTCCGACAACGGGCCGGAGGCCAGCACAACGGTGCGGGCGCGAAAGCGTTTGCGGTTCTTCGTCGTTGCGGTCCACACCCCGGCGTCCTCGTCGAAAGTCAACCCGCTGACTTGGTGCCCGAACCGGATCTGGCGACGGACGTCGAATCTGGTCGCCATCTCCTCGAGGTGGCGGTAGATCTCCGGTGCGGGGGAGTACGTTCGTGACCACTTCGGGTTCTTGGCGAACGAGTACGAATACAGCAGCGACGGGACGTCACAGCTGGCACCGGGATACTGAGTGTCGCGCCAGGTTCCGCCCACCCGGTCGGAACGTTCCAGGATTACCACATCGTCGACGCCGGCTTCGGCCAGTCGGATTGCCGCGCCCAGGCCGCTGAAACCGGCTCCGATGATGAGCGTCGCGTAGGTGTGCTGATCTGGCATGGTCACGCCGCGGGTTCGTGGGTGAGTTCCCTGGACCAGCTGGGCATCGGCCGCAGCAACGGCTTGGGATAAAAATCCGACAGCCACACCATCGAGTTGGCCAGCAACTGATAGGGGTGCCGCGGGTTGACCACCCACCCACCGTGCCGCTTGAGCAGCCTGTAGGTCGGCACCCGCGGGATGCGTTCGCCGCGCTCGCCGAGCTGCTTGAAGCGCTTGACAGCATTGAATAGCCGCTCGGGTTCCATTCCCATCCCGGCCATCTCGTTACGAATCCGGTTGAGCAGCGGCACATACATCAGCGCCCCCAGTATCAGGCCCGGACTCGCTACGGTGCCGACGAACTCGATGGCGAGGCGACGGACGGTGGCATGGCCGATCATGTCCAGAACCGCGAAATCGACTGCGATGTGCCGTGATTCGTCGTTGTTGATCTTCTCGAACACCTGGTGGCAGACCGGGTCTTCCACCGTGTCCAGCAGGAACTTCAGTAGCGCGCCATCCAGTGCCACCTCCAGCATCGGGATTACGGTGCCCAGCACGGACAGCGGCATGTCATCGGAGTAGGCGTCGAGCCACTCGATGGCCAACCGGATGTTGACGTTGGGCTTGGGGATCTCACCGTCTTCGAGCATTCCCCAGCGCTTCATCAGCGCCAACTCCGCGTTCGCGTGCCGCTGCTCCTCGGCATGGAAATACCGGTAGATCTCGGCGATCGTCGGGTCGGGTGCCTTCTTGGCCAGCGCCGCAAAGCCGCGGGCGCCGATGTTTTCGATCCAACACAGATCGACCATGAATGCCTTGAGCTTCGGACGAAACTCCGGCCGGATGGTTTCGGCGCCCGGCGCATCCCAATCGATGTCCGCGAGCGCCCATTGCCGATCCTTGATCTTGGCGAGCATGGCTTCCATATCTAGATTTTTCAGGGCCACCGAACCCTCCTTTCAGGTGGACGGGTGTATCAGTGACTGGTCACCCGCAGTACCAGTCCGACCGCACGCGTATATGCGCCCGGTGCAAGGCGTTTGATATTCCAGCCGATCTTGGCGTCGAACTGTGGCATGCAGTACAGGTCGCCACGATCGTGGGCGTCCAGACAAACCCGAGCGACCTTCTGCGCCGAGAATCCGGTCCAGCGCATCAGTTTGGTGGCCAGCTCGCTGGACTGGTCGCTGATGCGTCCTGATTCGACGATATTGGTCTTGACGAATGTCGGGCACAGCACCGTGACTTTGATTGCGGTGCCGGATAATTCGGCGGCCAGGGTCTCCGACAGGGAAAGCACGCCGGCCTTGCTGACGTTGTAGGCGGCCATGCCCGGAGCCGCACCGAACGCCGCGGCCGACGCGACGTTGATGATCCCCCGCGGTGCGCCTGACGGATCCGCCTCGCGCAGGATCGGGGTGAACACGTGGCAGCCGTGAATCGGGCCCCAGAGGTTGACGTTCAGCGTCCATGTCCAATCATCCACGGACACTTCGCCAATCGGGGCACCACCGGCGCCGACACCGGCGTTGTTGATGACCAGCGTGGGCGGCGTCCCGAACCAGGCCTGAGCCTGCTCGGCCAGGGCGGCCACGTCGTCCAACTTCGACACATCGCAGCGCACCGCGACCGCTTTGGCGCCGGCCTCGACGATCGCATCAGCCGTTTGTCGTGCGGCCGACTCGTTGATATCACTGCAGACCACCGCGCCCCCGCGGCGGCCGAGCTCGACGGCGAAGGCGGCGCCGATGCCGCTGCCGGCACCGGTGACCACCGCCAGGGCGCCGTGGCTGGTGGTCGGTTTGTTCAAGATCCTGTCCAAGGGACCAAACATCAGACCGCCTCTGCTGCAGTGCTATCCGTGTTGGCCCGCAACGACTCCTGGATGAACCGTGCGACATGAGCCATAGCTTTGGTTGCGTCCGTTGACATCCGGGGCAGTGCCTGGAAAACGTGCATCTGGTCCGGCCAGATCTGCAGCTCGCAACTGCCACCCGCGGTGCGGATATCCGCCGCGAGTTGACGCGCGTCCGCCTCCAACATTTCGGCTCCGCCCGCCTGGATCAGTGCTGGCGGAAGCGGCGCGCCGCCAGCCACGTCGAGCTTCAACCGGGTGTGGGCGGGGTCGATGCCGACGTGATAGAGCCCGACCAATTTTGCCGCGGCGGCCGCTCGGATCGCCGGATCGGGCCGTTGTAGCTCACGCGCGGCAGACAGTTGGAATGTGAGGTCGATCAGCGGCGAGAACAACACCATTGCCGCCGGCGGTTTCGCAGCGACCTCGGGTTGTAACAGCAGGTCCACCGAAAGGTGACCACCCGCCGAATCCGCCACGACCACAATGCGTTCCGGGGGCAGCCCAGTTGTCTGCGGTAACCAGTCCCAGGCGGCACGGACGTCGTCGGCGGCGGTGGGGAAGCGGTAGCGCGGGGCCAGTCGGTAGTCGACGCAGAACACCGGCAGCCCGGTCAGCGACGACAGCCAGGACGTCAGCCGCCGGTGGGTTCGTGGCGAACACATGGCGTAGCCGCTGCCGTGCACGTAGTAGATCACGTTGCCCGAGTGTCGGTTTGCCGCTGTACGCCGTCCGTACACCCATTCGCCGACGACTCGACGCCCGTCGGGCAGCACGGAATCGACATGTTCGACCCGCGTGCCCGACAGCGACGGCCCAAA
>JAVROZ010000089.1:0-4311 GCA_032162485.1 Mycobacterium sp. | reverse complement strand
AGCCATCGTCGAAAAAGAAGCCGCGGAGTTCACCGCGCAGGGCGCGCCACCGGACCTGGCTTACCGAGTCGCCGCAGGCCTGTACCGCTACAGCCTGCTGGACATCATCGACATCGCCGACATCACCGAGATCGAGACCGCCGAGGTCGCCGACACCTATTTCGCGCTGATGGACCACCTGGGCACCGACTCTCTGTTGACGGCGGTGTCCGAACTGGAGCGGAACGATCGCTGGCATTCGTTGGCGCGGTTGGCGATTCGTGATGACATCTACGCGTCGCTGCGGTCGTTGTGTTTCGACGTGTTAGCGGTGGGGGAGCCCGACGAAAGTGGCGAGCAGAAGATCGCCGAGTGGGAGCACATCAGCGCGTCCCGGGTGGAGCGGGCCCGCCGGACGCTCAATGAGATCCAGGAAAGCGGCGCGATGGATCTCGCAACGCTGTCGGTGGCGGCGCGGCAGATTCGTCGCATGACACGCACCAGCGGCCGGGGATCGTCCGGGTGAGCATCGGTTACGTCGCACCTGTGCCGGTGCGTTGGTCGGACATCGACATGTACCAGCACGTGAATCACGCCACCATGGTGACCATTCTCGAAGAGTCGCGCGTCCCATTTCTCCAGGAACCCTTCGGGGCCGACATCACCACCATCGGCCTGCTGATCGCCGATGTCCGGGTGACCTATAAAGATCAGCTACGACTGGTCGATTCACCACTGCAGGTGACCATCTGGACCAAACGGCTGCGAGCGGTCGACTTCACGCTGGGCTACGAAGTGCGCTCGGTGCATGCCGATCCGACGTCCAAGCCGGCCGTCATCGCCGAGTCACAGCTGGCTGCGGTGCACATCGAGGAGCAGCGGTTGGTGCGCCTGTCGCCTCATCATCGGGAGTACCTGCAGCGGTGGCTTCGGTAGCCGAGCGCGGGCTGTGGCTGGGTCCGGACGCCATAGCTGCCCACCGCGCGGATCTCGCTACGTTCGTGGATCACGCGATACGCCTCGACGATGCCGCCGTCATTCGGCTCCGCGTCCGCTCCGAGGGGCTGGTGACGGCTTGGGTGGCAACGGGTTTCGATGTGTTGGCCAGTCGCGTGGTGGCCGGCAAGGTCCGGCCCGACGACATGTCGGTCGGCGCAGACGCATTGGCGCGCGGGCTGGCCGCTTCGGAAAAGTCCGGCACTTCCGACGGCTATGTCGACCCGGGCTTCGCGATGGACTCGGCGTGGCGGGGTGGTCTGCCACCGGAATCCGGCTTCACCCACCTTGAGGACATACCGGCCAAGGTCATGATGGATTTGGCGCAGAGCGGGGCGCAAGTGGCCAGGGAACACAGCAGTGCCCATGGGCCACCGGTCTCGCTGCTGGATCAGGAAGTAATTCAAGTCAGTTCGGGCGATACGGCGGTCGGGCTGCCGATGCGGTGCGTATTCGCTTTGACCGCAATGGGTTTCCTGCCGCAGTCGGCCGATGCCATCGACGACGATGAAATGATCAGGGTCCGGGTGCTGCCGGCGTGGTTGCGCATCGACGCCCGGTTCGGTTCGGTGTACCGACGGCGCGGCCATGCGGCGCTGGTGGTGCGCTGAATCGATAGGCGCCGGCCGGCGCGCGGCTTCAAATCAACCCGAGTTTTTGGCGGTTGCGAATCGCTGCCGACCGCTCAGGTGCCGTACACGGTCCATAAGGGCAGCACCGAGTTCAGGTAGTCCATGAATTTCTTCAGTCCCACCCGATATTGCCCATAGCCATAAGGGTCTTCCGCGTATTCAGGGAATGCGATGCCCAGACCGAACAGGCCGGGAGCAATGATCCCGTTCTGCTGGTTGTAATCCAGCGGTCCCCATTGGGGTGTTTCGGGCAGCTTCCTGCGAACGAATCCAACGGTATAGACCACGCGGTCACACTCTTGGAGCTTCTCTTCGAATTCGGGACCCGAAACCCAGCACCTCTCCAATTTCTCGGGGTAAACGCCGTCGATATTTTCCCGGGCCCACTCGGCCGCGCGGCCTTTGAGGCCGGTGTCGTCGAACAGAATCCAGTCATCCAGGTACACCGCGTATTTGAGCGGACTGCGGTAGAAATTGATCACCTTCTTGACCGGAAGCCGCAGGAGGTGAGGCAAGACAATCATCGAAGAGTGCGACGAACCGAAGACGGCGACCGTGGCGCCCTCGAGCTGCTGTTCGGCGAGCTTCTCGGGGTCAAGAGCCACTTCGACCGGGATTTCCTCCAGCTGGGGATAATCGAGCTTCGTGGGAACCGCGCCGACAGCGAGGATCACATTTTCCGAACTCAGCTCGTGATCCTCTGTGTGAATTCGCCACAGGCGGCCCTCCAAAGTGAGGGCGGTCGCCGTCGTATGAAATGTGTGCACCCGATCGCACAGCTGCTCGGTGACCCACAGCAATGGATCGGCGACCAGCGCCAGCGCGCACGTCTCCTCGGGATCGACCTCCCTAAGCGGCAGCGGCGGAGCCTCGGAGAACCGAAATGCCGAGGAGCCGTTCAGGTATTCCAGGAAGGTCCCGGCAATCGTGTTGCTCGATACCGACCGCCATCTCTGGCCGAGGTCACCGGCGGCAAAGGCCGGATCGATCCACGCGATCCTGTCGGCGGCTATTCCGCGGTCAAGCAATCTCCCGACCGCGGCGATGCCCGCCGGTCCCGCTCCGATCACTGTCCACGCGTAGGGCGCCATGCATCACATATAGAGCAGCGGGTCAGGAAAAGCGAGACGACCGATCACACCAGCCATGCCGCAGCGTCGGGCGCCAACCGCCCGGCCACCAACGGCGCGCTCGCCAGGATGAGTTCTCCGGACGGGAGCGGGATCGGGCGTTTGCAGGCATTCAACACGCATACCAGGCCGCCGCCGCGGCGCCGGAATGCCACCGCATCGGTCGCCGCCGGCAGCCAGTCGATTCCGTAGCCATCGAACTCGGGACGCTGCCTGCGTAATTCGAGGACCCGCACGAAGAAGGACAGAGTCGAATCGGCGTCGGCGCGCTGCTTGTCGACGGTGAGCGTCACCCAGTCTGCGGGCATCGGCAGCCAGGTATCGGCGTTGGTGGAAAACCCGAACGGGGGAGTCTCGCCATTCCAGGGCAGCGGGACCCGGCACCGATCGCGGCCGCGCTCGGTGCGCCCCGAGCGCTCCCAGGTCGGGTCCTGCAGTACCTCATCGGGCAGATCCACGTCGGGCAGACCCAGCTCCTCGCCGTTGTAGAGGAATACCGCGCCCGGCAGCGCGAGCATGAGCATCGCCATCGCCTTGGCGCGGCGCAGCCCGATGTCGCCGCCGCCGTATCGACTGACCTCCCGGCCCACGTCGTGGTTGGACAGGGTCCAGGTCGGCGTGGCGCTCTCCAACGCGGCGGCATCCAGCGAGTTCTGCACTGCCTCGCGGATCTCGGTGGCGGCGAATTCGGTGCGGGTGAGCCGGAAGTTGAAGCCGAGGTGGAGTTCGTCGGGTCGGACGTATTTGGCCCACTGGGCGTTGTCGTGAACCCATACCTCACCGATGCTGACCGCTTCGGGATAGTCGTCCATCACCGCGCGGATACCGCGGTGGATGGCGTGCACGCCCGGTCGGTTGAACCGCGGGTCGTCGTCGGTGTGGCGCAGGATCTGGATGTCGGCATCCGGGGCGTCCGGCAGTCCCGGTGGCTTGGCCATGCCGTGCGCCACGTCGATGCGAAACCCGTCCACCCCGCGTTCCAGCCAGAAGCGGAGCGTCTTCTCGAAGTCGTCGAAGATCTCCGGGTTGTCCCAGTTCAAATCGGGTTGCTCGGTGTCGAACAGGTGCAGGTACCACTGGCCGGGGTTGCCGTCAGGCTCTGTCACCCTGGTCCAGGCCGGACCGCCGAACACCGACTCCCAGTTGTTGGGTGGCAACAGACCGTCGGGTCCGCGACCGTCGCGGAAGAAATAGCGATTGCGGGCATCGCTGCCCGGACCGGCGGCCAACGCGGCCCGAAACCACGGGTGCTGAGAGCTGCTGTGGTTGGGCACCACGTCCATCGTGACCTTGATGCCCCGTGCGTGCGCCGCGGCTATCAGCCGCTCGAAAGCGGCCATCCCGCCGAACAGCGGGTCGATGTCTCTGGGGTCGGCGACGTCGTAACCATGGTCTGCCATCGGCGAGACGGTGACCGGGTTTATCCAAATTCCGTCCACGCCAAGCTGTTCCAGGTAGTCCAGCCGATCGGCCAGCCCGCCGAGGTCGCCAACGCCGTCACCGTCACTGTCGGCGAACGAGCGCGGATACACCTGGTAGAACACCGCTGACTCCCACCACGAGCCGTTGGGCCC